>CACYWX010000039.1:3297-16983 GCA_902778205.1 uncultured Ruminococcus sp.
ATCCGGGCCGATTCGACTCTGCCGCTGTCCCAGACGGTCTTTCCTTCGCGCACGCAGACGATCCGGTAGGCCGACTGATTCACGCCGCCCTCGCAGATCCACGAAAACCGGGGCGCGGGACTGCCGATCCCCAGGGGATTCGTAAGCTTTTCCGTCTGCAGATGAACCGCTTTCATGTCATGCCTCCGTCCTTACGCCTTCACGTCGATTTCCGCTCTGCCCGCCTGTTTTCCGTCGGCTGCGGTGACGGTGAGCTTTCCGGATTGTCCGGTCCGCACCACGGCCAGGGCCCGTCCGTAATACGTCGTGAACGCGCCGTCCGTGTACCGCTCCTCGGTGCAAGGATTGGCCGATCCGAAGCCCAGCAGCTCGCCGTTCTCGACGGTAACGGTCAGCCGCCGGTCCGCGTTGGATTCCACGATCCCGGCACGGTCCTCGATGTTCACGGGGACATACACGATCTCCCCGGGCTTCGCCGCCGCCTTCTCGGGATGCACCCCGATCCGGAGGTCTTTGTCCGCGGATTTCAGTGCGCGCCGCCCGGTTTCGTGTCCGGATGCGTCATAGGACACGGCCTCCAGCGTTCCGGGGGCGTATTTCAGCTTGAAGACTGCCCTGCATTCCTTCATTTTCTTCTTCCCGCAGGATTTGCCGTTGAGAAAGAGCTCAACCGCCGGCTGATCGGAATAGACCTCCACCTCCGCGCGGTTTCCTTCGCAGCCGTTCCAGCTCCAGGACAGGATGGCGTTCGTCCCCCGCCAGACGGATTTCGACGGCCGCACCCCCGGATGGTTCACGGGCTTCACGCCGATGACTGGATTTTTCTCAAGGCCCCAGACCACGGCGGCATATTTGCACGAGGCGTCCGGGGTGCCGGTGATGTCGATGACGCCCGCGCCCGCCAGAAGCCACGGGTAGGGCCGGTTGAAGGGCATCCCGCCGGTGTAGCTCCATGCGCCGAGGCCCGCCTCCCCGAGATAGTCCCACGCCGTCCACATGAAGTCGCCGACAAGGTAGAGGTATTTCTTCACGGCCTGCCAGTTTTTGTATATGTCCTGCGGGAAGGTCTCGGAGCCGAAGATCACCCGGTCCGGATGGACACGCCCGTCCAGCGGATACCTGCCCGAGCCATAGTTGTAGCCCACCATGTCCAGCGCGCCGCAGAAGGGAGAGGAAAGGGCGTCCACCTTTTTTGAATTGCCGCCCTTGTTCATGCCCGTGCCGATCAGGGAGGCCATGATGTTGAAAGCGAGGGAGGCGTTCTTCGGCTCTCCCTTTTCCTCGGCCTGTCTGGTTCCGGCGGTCTTCTGCTCTCCGTCCCGATAGATCCCCTGCCCCTTCGCCGCGCGGCCGAGGATCATGAGGTTCACCCCGCAGGTCACGGGCCGGCTGGGATCCAGCGCGTGCAGAAGATCGATCATCCGCCCTCCGGCCTCCACGCCCTTTTGTTCTGCCGGTTCCGCCACCTCGTTGCCGATGGACCAGAGCACCACGGACGGATGGTTATAGTCCCGCTCCGCCATGGCCGTGACGTCGGATTCCCAGTTGTCGGCGAAGTCCCGGCCGTAATCGAATTTGGTCTTGCGGTTGTACCACATGTCGAAGGTCTCGTCCATCACGTACATTCCCAGCCGGTCGCAGGCTTCGATCAGGGCGGTCGACGCCGGATTGTGGGACGAGCGGATGGCGTTGAAGCCGTTTTCCTTGAGAATCCGGACCCGCCGCTCCTCGCTCTCCGCATAGGTTGCCGCGCCGAGGACGCCGTTGTCGTGGTGAACGCACCCGCCCCGGAGAAGGGTATCCTCCCCGTTGACGAAGAAGCCCTTGTTGGACCATTCGAGCTTCCGGATGCCGAAGGGAATTTCATAAGCGTCGCCGCCGGCCGTCCGGATTTTTACCTCGTATAGATTCGGATGCTCCGCGCTCCAGAGTTTGGCGTCCGGGATGGTGACGGTGAAGTCCGTGCCCTCCCCCCGCTGACCGCTGAGCTCAGCCGTCACGGGTACGGGGCTCTCGACGCGCACTGCGGCGGGATTCAACGAAATAGTTGACAGCTTCACGCTCCGGGGTCTCAGACCGTCCGGCTCGCAGATCCACAGCCAGACGGGACGCCAGATGCCGCTCCCCGTGTACCAGCGGGAGTTCGGAAGCTCGGAATTGTCCGCGGTGACGGTCAGGCGGTTCTCCCCCGATTCGTTCAGCTCCGCAAGCTCGGCGAAAAATCCCGTGTATCCGTAGGCGTGCCGGGCGATTTCCCTGCCGTTCAGGGAGACGACGGCGTTCCGGTAGACTCCCTCGAATTCGAGGAGCAGGACCTTTCCGCGAAATGCCTCCGGAATGGTAAAGATCTTCTCATAGGTATAGACTCCGCCGGGGAAATAGCCGTGGCCGCCGTCGGAGGCGTCCCGGGAACGCTTCTCCCCGATCTGCGCGTCGTGGGGGAGGGTGACGGGGATCTGATTGCAGGTCCAGTGTTCGTTGAAGGACAGCTTTTGCATGGCGGTCTCCTTATACCGTGGATTGTACTTCGAAAAATGGCATGTGTGACAATTGGGCTTTCCCCTCATCCGGCTTCAATACAGCGATCATAATCTGTCAGCGCCCCCTCATCCGGCCTTGGCAGGCCACCTTCCCCGCCAAGGGGGGAAGGCTGCTCAGAGAGTGCGAAAGCAAAAGAAAGCTATCACCAATTCTCACTGGAAATCGCTGTATATCTGGTACAGCTGCATTATATGAGCCTTCCCCCTCGGGAGGGGAAGGTGGCCCGTGAGGGCCGGATGAGGGGGAACGAGCGGTTCTTGCTCGCTTCATTTTCTGAAACCCTTCAATGGGGAAAGCGGGTGAGAGCCGTTTCCGCTTCCCATCCGCTCAGATCCCGGTTATTTGTTTTCCCGGCGTTCAAGGACATTCATCAGAATGTTGGCGTAATCCTCCGGGAAGAGCTGCCAGCCCAGGTGCTCGTCCGTGACGGGGTCGTGCTGATCGGCGAGCATGCCGTCCAGATTGCCGAGGGAGAGGTCCACGTCCAGGGGAAGCTCATCCGCCCGGGAGGAATCGAGGATCCACCAGGTCGTGGCCGCGGCGATTCCCTCCTCATACCGGTGCCAGTCGATCCCGGTGTCCACTTTTCCCCAGTCGATGCCGTATTCCCGGGACTGGGACAGGATCTCGATGACCTCCCATTCCACCTGCGCGTCCACCCAGCTGGTCGTGGCCCAGTCGGTGACGCAGAAGCAGGGCTTGGTGTTGTAGAGGTTGTGGATCCTCTTCGGCTCCCAGAGGTTCGTGAACACCAACAGGCTCCGGAGCCAGTAAACGGCCTTGGTCCGGTACGCCTCGTTGCCGCCCATCCGGTACGCCAGCTCATAGGCGATGGCCGCGTGTCCCGCCGCCAGAAGATTCGGGGCCTTGATGGGCGTTTCCCAGGCGTCGCCGCCGTCCGCCACCAGCATGGGAAGGGCGAAATCGAGGGCTTTGTACGCGGCCCGGGCATACTTCTCCTCGCCGGTCTCCTTTGCGATCATCAAGAGGTGCAGGGCGGACACGGCATGATTCTCAAGTACGATGTCGCCCTCCTCGCTCATGGCCTTGTACAGGCTCTCGGCAAAGGGCCAGTGGTTGATGAATACCGGACGCCACGTGGCGGCCCGCTTGTCCGTCAGAGTGGCGGGGAAAGCGCCGTCCTCCCGCTGCAGCTCCAGGATCCCGTCGCCGTAGGCTCTCAGCGCATCCCGGTCCATCTCTCCGAAGGCCAGCGGGATGTGGTGGCTCTCGGCGCGGCGGGCGGGATCGGAGGTTTCCGCTTCTTTCTTCTTCGCAAGATCGAGCTTTTTCCGGAGGCTCTCGGCCAGCTCCTCCCCGGCGTGCTTGTCGATGTACCGTTCGAGGAAGACCCGCGGAATGTGCGTCCCCACTTCCTTCGGCTCGTCCCCGGGCCGGCGGATCATATCCCGCACGCTCCGGAAGCCCCAGCCGGTATTGTGCTCCTGTTCGAAGAAGAAGTGCCCGTCGTACTGCTCCGCGATATATCTCAGCTGTTCGTCGAGGGACTTCTTCGGCTTCGGAGGCTCGGGCAGACCGTGACGCTTCACATAGTCTGCCAGGGCGTCCACGCTCGTCCCGTGTCCAACCGCGATTTCGGCGGAGAAGCCGATCTTCGCGCCGCGGGGGAAGGGCGTCACCTCAGTCGGGAGCGGATTGTTCTCCCGGTGCGTCATGGCGGCGGTCGGAAGCATCAGGCCCATGAGGTGCTGATCCGCGTGGTTCACGGCGTCGGGGGAGGAGAAGACGGGCTGCGGGCAGTACTCCACCTGCATGGGCCGCTTTTCGGCGATGGGGCGGAGAGGATCCCAGGCGAGGGAAATGGTGTCTCCCTCGTGGCTCACCGCCATCATGGGGACGGATACCTTGTACGGATGCACGGCGGTCCGCTCGGACAGAGGCCACATCATCGCGCTCTGATTCGACGACCATTCGTCGCTTCTCAGCCATTCCACGCCCGGGAACACGCCGTCGGTCTTATGAAGCCCAAAGCTGTCCGCTCCTGCCAGAAGCCACGGCCCGTGGATCGCCACAAAGCCGTTCGATCCCATCCAGAGAAGGTCATAGTCGAGCTTCAGGGCGTTCCCGTGCTTCGGCAGGGTCATGCGGATTGTACCTTTCAGAAGCGGCACTTCGGGCGGAGTCATGAACTCCACGAAGCTCCCCTTCGTCAGCTCGGCAAAGGTCAGGGCGTGGACGTCGAAGATCAGGCTGTCCGCGTCCTCCGTGTGCTCCTCCCTGACCTCCTGGCTTTCCACCCGGCGGAAGGAGGCCATGTTGCCCCGGGGACCGCCCGCGTTGTCCTGTACGGACGCGAGGTAGGGCAGGACTCCCATGAGCTTTCCTGCTTTGGTATAGAATTCCACATAAGCCCAGCCCGTCTTGCGGTTGTGGACCTCCACGCGCATAAAGTCGTTTTCCAGCACCCGGGTTTCGCCGCCCCAGGTCGCTCCGGTGTATTTCGGCATGTCGTTTTCCTCCGTTTCGTCCGCTCTGTCCGTTATTGTTTATCCTTGTTTTTCTTCTGCTTTTTGGCCTGCTTCTCGAGGTATTTCCGGTTCTCCTCCTCGAAGTCGAGGCCGCGCTTTTCGCATTTAGCCCGCAGCTCCTCGATCCGCGCCTTTTCCATTTCCGCGGAGGCCGCCTCCATTTCGATCCGGTCCTGCTCCTCGGGGGAGACGTAGACCTCGCCCCGGTCCTCCGCCGCCTTCTTCGCACGTTCTCTCAGCTCCGCGTGGATTTCGGGCAGTCTCTTTTCCATGTCGAAGAAAATGCAGACGATGAAGATCACCACCGCGAGAATGGCGTATGCGCCGTAGTAGGCGAAGAGGATCCAGCGATTGACGGCGGCGTTCTGGACCTCGGCCCCGGCCACGTAGCCGTTGAGGGTCAGGCCCGTCTCATAGACGGCGTTGAGGGGCGTCATGAGGGCGGTGATGACCGTATAGATCACGCTGGAGGCGAGAGTGCCCTCCGGACGGTAGCCGTATTTGTATTCGATGTCGTCGCTGGCCTGCTGGCCGAAGATGCCGTTCATGTTGGTGATGGCGAAGATGCCGCAGGCGAAGACGAAGCCGCCCGCCACCGCCACGACGAAGCTGTAGGGATTGATCAGCGCGATGGCGATGCCCGCCAGGGTGACGACCGAGGAGATCTGCATGATCCGGCGGGAGGAGAATTTGCCCGCGAGGATCGGGACGACAATCGCTCCGATGGCCATGGGCTGCATGGAGGCCAGCAGGTAGGTGAACTGGAAGTTGTTCTCCGCGTTGCCGCCGAGGATGTAGGTGATCATATTCACCCGCGCGTTTCCGCCCTGCAGGTTGTCGTAGAAGGTCACGCCGATGAAGACGAGGATGGCGAGGAGATAGTATTTGTTCGTGATGACGTTCTTGAACTGTTTGGCAAACGGGACCGTGATGGCTCCGTCGCCGGTCTTGTCCGCCAGCACCTTCTGGTTGTCCTCCGTGACGCGCTCCCGGGTCCAGAAGTATTCCATGAAGGAGAATCCCAGGGCCACCAGGGCGCAGAGGCCGATGGTGATATACCAGCTCTTTCCGGTGAGGTCCCTCTGGAGTACGTTCGGGTAGAGGATCCCGACGATGCCCAGCGCCCCGACCAGTCCCGCGATCATGACGGTCACGGCGGAGCGGATCGTGGTGACGCTGTTGCGCTCCAGCACGTTGCGGCTGATGGTGGAGACGACGTTGCTCTTCATGTTCCAGAGGGGCAGGCCCACCGCCGTGAAGAGGATGTTGAAAACGTACAGCCACACGAGC
The DNA here is from genome assembly GCA_902778205.1 of uncultured Ruminococcus sp. Lineage (GTDB taxonomy): Bacteria > Bacillota > Clostridia > Oscillospirales > CAG-272 > UMGS1696. The sequence goes on from CACYWX010000039.1 coordinate 9,618, forward strand.
TGCGCCGCGCTCCCGGAGGCGAAGGGCGACCAAAAGACGAAGAAGCCGGAGAGCGCCATGATCCACGTGCCGATCAGCACATAGGGGCGGAACCGTCCCGCGCGGCAGACCGTCTTTTCGGTCATGTGGTTGAAGAGGAAGCCCGTCCCCATGCCGATGATCGTCGTAACGGTCGTCATGATGAGGTAGGTGTACGCGCTTCCGAAGACCTCGTTGATGCGCAGGATGTCCATGTAGAACAGCTCGCGCAGGCCGAGGAAGGTGGAATAGAAGAAGTATACCAGTCCCGGGCCGATCATGTGGCCGAGAACGCGCTCCTTCGTCGTGATCCGGTTCGTTCTGACATGCGTCTGCCACTCGTCCCGGTCGAACATACTGCCCTTCAGGTAGTCCCGTGCCATGCTGATGCTCTCCTTTATGTGAAAGTATTCAAAGAGTTCCGGGGTTACAGGTTCTCGCCGTTCGCGCGGATGATCTCGGCATAATGCCGGCCGGAGTCCTTGACGGTGCGCTTCTGCGTTTCGTAATCCACGTGGATCAGGCCGAAGCGCGGAGCGTATCCCTCGCACCACTCGAAATTGTCCATGACGCTCCAGTGCTGATAGCCGAGGACCGGGATCCCCTCGTCCGCCGCCCGCTTCATGGAGCGGAGAAAGCCGTCGAGAAAAGCGATCCGCTCCGGGTCGTGACAGCCTCCGTCCGGGGAAACCGTATCGTTTGCCGCCATGCCGTTCTCCGTCACCAGCACCGGGAGGTGATACCGCTCCCAGTACTGCCGGATGGTCCAATAGAGGCACCGCGGATCCACGGTCCAGCCGAGCGTGGTTTTCGGGTGGCCCTCCGCCTCGTATTTCTTCTTTTCGATCATGGGGTTCGACGGCTGATAGACGTTCACGCCGACGAAATCCAGCGGTTCGGACGCGGTTTTCAGATCCTCCTCCGAGAGGACGCGGCGCATCAGCTTCGACGGACGTCCGAGGCCGATGGGGTCCATGTAGAGGCTGTTGGAGCCCTCTCCGATCCGGTGCTCGAAGGAATAGTACGCGGCCTTTCCGAGATCCTCCTGCGATTGGGAGGCGGGGATGAAGGTGGTGGACGCCATGGCGATCCCGATCTTCGGCTCCTTTTTCGCCCGCTGCCGGATCATCTTCACGCATTTCCCGTGGGCCAGAAGGAAATGCCGGATGTGACGCGAGCGGAAGGAGAGGACGTCGTGCCGGAACGGGGCGTGGGATCCCGCGACATAGCCCAGCATGATGAAGCACTGGGGCTCATTGAAGGTCATCCACCAGCGCACCTCGTCCGAGAGGGCATCCACCACCGCTTCTGCGTACGCGAGATACCAGTCGACGATCTTCTTGTTCTTCCATCCGCCCTGCTTCTGCGCCCAGACGGGCAGATCCCAGTGGTAAAGCGTGCAGAGCGGCTCGATCCCGGCGTCCCGCAGCTCCCGGACCAGCTTCCGGTAGAAGTCCAGCCCCCGCGGGTTGATCTTCCCCTCCTCCGGCATGACCCGGCACATGCTGACGGAGAAGCGATAGCTGTTCAGTCCCAGCTCCTTCATGAGGGCCACGTCTTCCCTGTACCGGTGGCAGTGGTCGCAGGCGGTATGGCAGGTGTCGCCGTTTTTGATTCGCGCGCCGGCCACGTCCCAGATACTCGGGCATTTGCCGGCCTCGTCCCACGCCCCTTCGATCTGCGCCGCCGCAGATGCCGCTCCCCAGAGGAAATCCTTTGATAACGCCATCGTCTCCGCCCCGCTTTTCTCAATTCTTTCGGGAAACAGTATAACGGGAAATCCGGGAAAAAACAATCCGCAATCCGCACCGATCTGTTCCGAACGCAACACAGAGGGCCGTCCGTGTTGCTTTTTTGCGCCGATTCTCCGTTCCGCACAAATACGAATGTATTATTTTGTCGATTCCGTCTATATAACGGCAATTGATTCTTTATGCGACATGTGTTACAATGCAGTCATCCCGAACGATGGAGGCGGATCATGGAGAGAATCGAAAGAAAAGAAATGAGCCGGCGTCAGAGGATGACGATCCGGCTTCTGGAGGAGGCGTATCTGGAGCTGCTGGACGAAGGGGGCGAGGTCACGGTTGCCGCCCTCTGCGACCGCGCGGACGTGAACCGGACGACGTTTTACCGGTACTTCGACGATATGGAGGGATTTGCGGAGGAGATACGGTCCGCGCTGTTCTCGAAGTTCTTCTCCCTCCTGGACGGGATCGACGTCAATACGCCGTCCTTTTCCGCCGAGCTGTCCCGGAAAAAGATCGGGGACGCGCTGGAGATCACGGAGAAGAACGAAAGGCTCTGCCGGGTCCTTCTGCTGGACGGCTCCTCCGATCTGGCGGTGCGGTCCCTGGAGGAGCATCTGACGCTTCTGCGGGACACGGCCCGGGCCGGATGCGGGGAGGAAGAAGCCGATCTCTGCTACGCCGCGGTCTGCGGGGCCATCGCGCGGCTGTGGGTCAGGTGGATCGACGGAAGGTTCTCCGTTCCGAGGGAGAGGATGGTCCTTCTGATCGAGGGGATCCTTCTGCGGTTCTACGATCTTGTCGGGAGCGGGATCCTGAAAAAGGCTGAGTAAAAATGGGACGGGGCGGAACTGCTTCCCGGTCTTTTGCATGGGCAGGTCAGGAACGACGATCGCGGCGGATGGCCAATGCTCTGCTCTTTCCGCGGACTTCCGACAGCCGCCGAAGAAATCGGTGTTCCCCGAATCTATCGCATCCACGATACAATCCCGTTCACCGCCAGCCCCGTGCAGAACGCAAAGAGCATCACGAATGCGAGATAGAGCAGAAACCGCCGCGCGCCGAAGACGATTTTCAAGGCGCCCAGGTTGGTGATCTTCGTGGCCGGACCGGTGATCATGAAGGCCGCCGCGGACCCGAGACTCATGCCCTCGTCCAGCCAGGAGGCAATCAGCGGGATCGTTCCGCCGCCGCAGGCATAGAGGGGCACCCCCACCGTAGCCGCCATGAGCACGCCCCAGGCCTCGTTCCCGCCGAAGACCCGCGTCATGAGCGACTCCGGCACATACCGCTGAAACACGGCCGACAGCGCGATGCCGAGGAGAAACATGGGACCCGTGGCCTTGATATTCCGCCCGATGTTTTTGAGGAGCCGGACCAGGAGATTCGGGTGCGTGTCCCGGGACCTCGGCTCGTCGAAGCCGGTGAAGTCGAAGAAATCCCGGTCCCGATAAAAAATCCGCACGAGAAGGCCCGCCGCGATGCCGCAGAGGAAGCAGGAGACGATCCGGACGGTCAGAGCCGCAGGGCCGAGAGCCGCGGAGTAGACGATCAGCTGGGGATTGAGCAGGATCGACGTCATCATGAAGGCCGCCAGCCAGTCATCCCGCATCCCGCTCCGGCTCACCGACGCCGCCAGAGGGATCGTGCCGTACATGCAGAGGGGAGACGCGATCCCGAGGAGGGAGGCCGGAATCAGGCCGAGAACCCCGAATTTCGAGCCGCTCATCCGCCGGAGCAGTCCGTGGATCCGGTCCTTCAGAAAGACGGAGACGCAGGACCCCAGCGCGATGCCGAGGACCCAGTAGAGGAAGATCTGTCGCAGCTGGAGATCAAAGTAGTACCAGAGGTACACGGCCTCCCGGCGCAGAACGGAGAAAAGCTCACTCATCGATGCTTACCAGACGGTAGGTCCGGGAACCGAGGCCGATCTCCTCCGCGTGCTCCAGCGTGTGAAGGCCGTTCTGCCGCTCGATCCGCCTGATGAGGGACGCGCTATCCGGGGCCTGATAAACCAGATCGACGCAGGCCTGATCCAGCGCGACGGGGTCTGTGGACGCCAGGATCCCGATGTCGTGCATGTCCGGCTCAGCGGGATTTCCGTCGCAGTCGCAGTCCACGGAGAGGCGGTTCATGACGTTGATATACACGATGTGCTCCGCGCCCACGTGATCCCGCACGCCCGTCACCATCTCACCCAGTGCCTCGAGCCATGCGTCCTGATCGCCGTACCAGATGCTCCCGGAGGTCTTGGTCCCGGCGGTGTGGACGTAGACCTTCCCGGATGGCGAGGACATGCCGATGGCCACGTTCTTGATCGCTCCCCCGAAGCCCGCCATGGCGTGCCCCTTGAAGTGGGAGAGGATCAGCCAGTCCGTGTAGTTCTCCGCGTGACTGCCGACGATGGAGCGGGTCAGGCGTTTTCCTCCCGTCACGGGCCACTCGACCTCGCCGTCCTCGTCCAGAAGATCAAAGTCCGCGATGTCCAGAAATCCGTGATCCGCGGCGACCTGTTTATGCATGGCGGAGCTGGCGCGGGATCCTCCGTAGGCCGTGTTGCACTCCACAATGGTCCCGTCCACCTTTCGGACCAGATCCCCGATCAGCTCCGGGCGGAGGTAGTTGCTGGCGGGCGGCTCCCCGGTGGAGATCTTCACGGCCACCTTTCCCGCGGGCTCCCATCCGAGCGCATCGTACACCCGGACCAGTCCCTCGGCCGAGATGTCCGAGGTGAAATAAACCGCGGGGGCGTCCACGTCGGAAGTCTGACCGGCTGTCTGCGAAGAGGAGTCCTGTGCGGCGGATACGGTCGGCGCATTTCCTTTCTCTCCGTCCGATCCGGCTCCGGCACCCGTTCCGGCGCATCCGGCAAGGACCAGCGCCAGACCGAGGAGCAGAAGCCGCGCGAAACGATTTGTCTTTTTCATGCCGTTCTCACTTCCTTTCGATCCCGCTCCGATCCAGCCAGGCCGCCACGTCGTCGGGCAGGGACGCTCCCCCGGAATAGTGGACGGACAGCCCCTCTCCCATCACGGCGTCCGGCGCCAGCTTGGCGATGGCCGTGAGACTCTGCCCGAACCGTCCGCCGCCGTGGGAGCAGAAGGGGACGATGGTCTTTTCCGAGAAATCGTACAGCTCAAGGAAGGACGCGACGGGCATGGGGATGGACGCCCACCAGTTGGGATAGCCCAGAAGGATCACGTCGTAGTCTTCGATGCTCTCCGGCGGATCGGACAGCTCCGGACGGGCGTTTCTGTGCTGATCCTCCTGGGCCTCCATGAGAACCGTGTTGTAGCTGTCGGAATAGGGGTGGACCGGCGTGATCTCATAGAGGTCCGCCCCGGTCTGCCGCTCGATCTCTTTTGCGATCCCGCGGGTGTTGCCTCCCCAGGAGAAGTACGCGATGAGCACCCGCCCGCCAGATTGAAGCGTGTATACGGTCTCCGCCGCCGTGACGGTCTCCGGGACGCCGCTCTCCGCGTTCCGCACCAGCCGGATGCCGAGGTTGGCCGCCGCGAGATCGGACTGACCCGCCGCCCGGTACGCGCTCCGCATGTTCTTGCCGAAGTCGTTCCAGCCGCCGCCCCGGTAGACGTGCCTCGTGCCATCCTCAGGCCCGGAGGGATCCTGCGCGTCCTCCGGATCGTACGCGCCGTACCAGTCCCAGCACCATTCGTTCACGTTGCCGTGCATGTCGTAGAGGCCCCATCCGTTCGGCGCAAAGCTCCCCACGGGCAGGGTGGTCTGACGGTACACGCCCGGCCTCGCCTCGAGTACGGAGTCATCGAAGTAGTTTTCCTCAATCTCATAGGGATAGTGGCCGTAGAAGTTCGCCTCGTCCGCGTCCATGGATTTCTCGGTGTTGAACGGGGTCTCCGTTCCGGCGCGGCAGGCGTATTCCCATTCGGCCTCGGTGGGGAGGCGGTATCCGTCGGCGGAGCGGTCCCAGGTTACGCCGTTCTCATCGACCGTATAGACGGGCGTCAGCCCCGACTCCCTCGATCTGGCGTTGGCATACAGGACCGCGTCCAGCCACGAAACCTGCTCCACCGGCAGATCCTCGCCCGCAAACGCCCCCGGATCCTCTCCCATGAGCCGGGCGTATTCCTCCCCGGTGGTCTCCCGGGGATCGATATAAAAGGCAGACACCGTGACCGTGTGGGGCGTCTCGTCGGCGATGCGCCAGTTTTCCGTCTCCGGACTGCCCATCGTAAACGTGCCGCCGGGGAGCAGGAGGAATCCGTCGTCCTCCGGGGAGCGGGAGGTCTGCTCCGTATTCGCATGGTCCTCCCCGGCCGTCTGCGGAGCGGAGGTTCCCCACGACGGAGCGGCCTCCCGTCTTCCGCCCTCGAAGAGCAGGAGCGCGGTCCCGATCAGAAGGGCGGCGAGAATCAGGATCACGGCGACGAGCTTCCCGTTCTTCCCCTCCTTTTTCTCTCCCTTCATGAGGGAAACGCAGCAGGCTCCGAAAAAGGCGAAGGCGGTCAGCATGGCGAAATTCTCCGCGAAAACGGCGGGGAGCGATTTGTCGTAGTCGAAGAACGCGAAGGGAGAGCGGAAGAAGAGATAATTCGGGATCCCGCTCTTCACGAAGAGATGAAATCCGAAGCCCGAAATCACCGCGGACGCCGCTTCAAGGACGGTCTTCCCCCTTCCGTTCAGCCTCCATCCCGCCGTCATGGCCGGAATATGGAGTCCGAGGTGGAAGCCCATGAGCACAAAGGACCAGTATGACATGGACAGGTGAAAGCGTCTCGCGAAGGACACCGGCAGGATCCCGTAGAGGAACGGCACCGCCTTGGAGCTCATGGCAATGCCGCACACCGCCGTCAGGGCGATGGAGACAAGCAGAAGCGTGTTCACCGCCGCGGAGACGGTCCGGTAGGCGTTGTATTTCCCCTTAATGAGGGCCGAATACCATTTGATGTTGAGAATGTGGTGGACGATCAGAAGGACCGTCATCCCGATCCCGAACCACTCGTGGAGGGTCTCGCTCATGACCTGATAGGCCATGAGGCAGAGAAGGAGGACGGTCATGCACACGTCCACCGCCTTCTTCACGATCCGCTTCCGGTTTCCCCGCATTGTTCCGTCCTCCCCGTATTCAGTTCAGGCCTTCGATCCACGCCCGGAGATCGGCCTCCGACACACTCCCCGAAAACCGCTTCCCGTCCAGCCAGGTCCCGCTTCCGGCGCGCTCCGCCAGGTTCTGTCCGCTCCGGCCTATGCCGCTGGAGCCGGAGGTGCAGAAGGGGATCATCGTGATGCCGTCAAAATCATAGCTTTCCGCGAAGGTGTCCATGATCCTCGGCTCCTCTCCCCACCAGATGGGGAAGCCGATATAGAGCTTCGTGTATCCGCCCAGATCCACGGGATCGCTCCCGATGGCCGGACGGGCGTTTTTGTTGTTCTGCTCCTTCGTGGACCGGCTGTTCGAGTCGTTCCAGTTGAGGTCCGCAGAGGAATAGGGCTCCGCCGCCGTGATTTCATAGAGATCCGCCCCCTCGATGGCCGCGATCTTTTCCGCGACGCCGAGGGTCGTTCCGGTGGCGGAGAACACCACGACGAGGGTGGAGCCTGCCGCATCCGTGTTTTCGTCG
>CACYWX010000040.1 GCA_902778205.1 uncultured Ruminococcus sp.
TCCTCGCCGCCGCCTCCCTCGCGGGATGCGCGAGCGGCGGTCCGATCGGGGGCGACGTGCTGCCCCCCGTCATGAAGAACGCCAACGACCTGCAGGGCGCCACCGTCGAGCTGCCGCTCAACGCCGCAGGTCACCTCGACGTCGGCGGATCCATCGGCCGCGGCACCCTGGGCAATAAGCCCGCCAGCGGCACCGCCATCCTGCAGGAACTGGGCGAGGAGCACCTGCGCACAGGCAAGGTGATCGTCTATACCTCGGACCACGGATGCCACTTCCGGACCCGCAACGGGGAGTACAAGCGGTCTCCCCACGACGCCAGCCTCCACGTGCCGCTGGTGATCCGGGGACCGGGCTTCACGGGCGGGAAAACCGTCGGGAGCCTGACCTCCCTCATCGATCTGCCGCCCACCGTTCTCACCGCCGCCGGGATCCCGGTCCCGGAGGAATTCCCCGGTCACGCCCTCCAGGCCCTGGCCGCCGATCCGACGAAGCCGGTCCGGGGCGAGGTCTACGTGCAGATCAGCGAAGCCGGAGACGGACGCGCGCTCCGCACCATGACCCACACGGTCTGCGCCATGTTCGACGGGCCGGTGCTGAGAGAGTCCCACGTGTACGACAACCGGACCGATCCGCATCAGCGGCGCAATCTGGCGGGGATGCCGGAATACGCGGACCTGCGGCGGGAGCTGAGGGAGAGGCTGGAGCGGGCCATCCTGCGGGAGGAGGGAAAGCGGATCCCGATTGAGGAGGCGTGAGTCCCTCTACGGTCTCAGGAGCCAGAAGCGGCCCTCGCCCGGTCTGACGGTGATCCGGAGTGTTGCGGCTCCTCCGTCAGCGTTGTCCTCCCGTTCGGCGGGGGAGATCTCCCCGGTGAAGGCGTCGGCGGCGAGGAGCTCGGAATAAGACCCGTATACCGTCAGTGTACCCGTGAAGCCGGTCTCCGCCATGTTGCAGAGATACACGATCCGGAGCCCGTCTTCCGTGATCCGCACGTGGGACAGGAGCATGGCGGGATCGGAGCCCTCCTCCGGCGTCACCCGGATGCTGCGGGCGTCGTCGGGGAGCAGATCGGGAAGCCGTGCGGGGAGCTCCTCAGCGGGAATAATGGCCATGCGTCCCTCGCCGATCCGCCGGGCGATTTCCTCCGTCTCCGGGGAGGGCTCTCCCGTCTCCCGGCAGAGAACGGGCGGCGTATCGATGAAGAGCACGGTCACGCCTCCTTCCTCCGCCTCGAGGAGCTTCTGCATGGCGTCCGTCTCCATGACCCGGGCGTGGGGCAGAAGGATCACGGCCCAGGACCGGTCCCCCCAGAGAAGCCGTTCGTCCTTCACCCGTGCTTCTGCGAGGATCCTCCGGTCAATGCAGTCCTCGTCGATCTGCGCTTTCAGAAGGGACCACATGGCCCGGGGGAAGGCATAATCCAGGGCGGCGGTCTCCGGGGAGCGGTCCACGGCCCTGGGATTTGTCGACGGCGTATAGGCGGCCCACATGGCGGCCTCGGGATAAAACACCGCCGCGCGGCTGTCTCGTTTTCCCCGGCGCAGGAGCCATCCGGACCGGGCCGTATAGCGGTTGAAATCCCGGCAGGCTTCGTCGTCGATGCCGTCCCAGGAGTAATAACTGGTGAAGTTGTTGACGCCCATGGCCAGATGCCAGTTGACGGAACCGTAGTAGCAGGAGATCGGAGCGACCTCCCCGCGCTCCCGGACGGAGTGGTCGGAGAATTCCGTGAAGACCTCGTGCTCCCCGTTCAGATCGGCGAAGGAGGCCAGGAACCGGGCGATGGGGATGGAGCCCTCGTACATGAGCGCGCCGGTCTCGGTCTGCAATTGGTCGATGCCGGGCCAGTCGAACTGCCGCGCCGCCCGGAAGAAGGAGCCGTAGTTGTAAATGTGGGCCTGGAGCCTCTCCTCCTCCAGCATGTGGCCGGAGGATTTGAGTCCGTTTTCCCGGCACCAGGCGCGGATGGTCCCGAAGAAGCCGTCGGCCACCGTGTCGGCGATGAAATCCCAGAAGTCGCACCGCCGCCGGATCACGTCCCTGCCTTTTCCGATCACCACCGCCGCGCAGGCGTATTCCATGGGATAGCCGTACCGGGCTTCGAAGTCCGCCGGATAACTGTCCAGCCAGGGCAGGATGGGGAAGACCCCGTTCCGGATGTTCCAGGAGATGAGGGAGGGCTCATCGGTGAACATGGCGAGAACACCCCGGCCGAACTCATCCGAGAGGATCCGCCGGTAGTTCTCGTGGGTGCAGGCGATGAAGGCCTCCGCCGCCGCCTTGTCCGACAGGCTGATGTAATTGCGGGGTTCGCTGTAGCTTTCTGTGGCGTGGGTGCCGTCGAAGAGCCGACGGGTGCACATCATGAAGAGCCAGTACCGTCCCGGGGGCACGTCGATGTAGAGGACGCCGTTTTCGTTCAGGCATCCGGTCACGTCAACGGGGTCCCGGTCGGTCAGGGGTTCGCCGCCGTTGGGGGTGTTTCCGGAGCCCAGCGGGATGAGCAGAGCCTTCCAGAGCCGGTCCCCGGGCACGTCGGCGCGGTACTGGGAGGGTCCTCCGATGACCCGCCAGTAGTCGTAGCAGTAAAGGCCCTTTGCGATGAACTCCGGGTGACGCTCCGTCACATATCCGCCCGCCGTGCCGGAGGGATAGCCCTTTTCGTCGTAGATCCAGGTTTTCATGCCCCGGCGGAGGTACTCCCGGAAGCCCTCCTCCGTGCTCCGCCATCCGGCTTCATCCTCCGGAAAATCCCAGTTATAGGGGATGTTGCCGACGATCCCCGCGAAGCCCCGGCGGTCGTAGAATTCCGCTCTGCCGGGATCCGCCGCGCCGCCGTGAATGATCTGAAATACGCCGTACCGCCGGTCAGGGTCCCGGAATCCGGCGGCTGTCGTCTCAAAGCTGTTCTGCATCCTGTCCTCCCGGCCTCATGGGCCCTGTGTCGGAGATTCTTCTCCCTCATTTTATAGAAATTCCGGCTCCGTGTCAAGGGAATCTGTGCATTCTGCTGGGATTTTTTGCCGTCTCCGTTGCATTTTTATCGGAAATGTGATAGAATGAAAGAAATCCGGAACGAGGGAAAGGAGCGGGACATGAAGGACAGAGCGTATTATCTGGCGCATCCCTGGGACAGGGAGGAGGACGTGTCGTCCCTGATGATTTACGACACGGCGGACGGCTCCGTCACCGAGGCGGCAGAGTTTGACACCCTGATCGAGGCCCCAAACTGGTCGAAGGACGGGGAAGCCCTGTATTTCAACCGGCACGGGCGCATGGTGCGGTTCGATCTGACGTCCGGGGAGACCCGGGAGATCGATTCGGGATTTGCGGACAACTGCAACAACGACCATGTGCTGTCCCCAAACGGGCGGGAGATCGCCGTCAGCCACGGGACAAGGGAGGACGGGCGGTCCCGGGTGTACGTCCTGCCGCTCGAGGGAGGAGTCCCCCGGCTGATCACGCCCCTCGGCCCGTCGTATCTCCACGGCTGGTCTCCGGACGGGCGGACCCTGGCCTACTGTGCTGAGCGAAAGAGAGAATACGATGTTTACACGATCCCGGCGGAGGGCGGCGTGGAGACGAGGCTGACGGACGCGCCCGGGCTGAACGACGGTCCGGAGTATTCCCCCGACGGGGCGTACATCTGGTTCAATTCGGTGCGCTCCGGGCTCATGCAGATCTGGCGCATGAGGGCCGACGGTTCGGAGCAGGTGCAGATGACCTTCGACGAGGACCGGAACAGCTGGTTTCCGCATATTTCCCCGGACGGGCGGCAGGTGGCGTATCTGACCTACCGCCGGGATGACGTGGCGCCGGGAGAGCATGTGCCCCACAAATGGGTGGACCTGAGGCTCATGGACGCGGACGGAGGGAATGCCCGGACGGTGCGCACTCTCTTCGGCGGACAGGGGACGATCAACGTCAACAGCTGGTCCCCCGACGGACGCCGGTTCGCCTTCGTGGAGTACCGGATCCGCGGGATCGGGACGCTCTGACAGAATCAAAACAGCGCGGATCGGACGCTCGGCCCGGTTCGCGCTGTCTGCATGACAAGATGATCTGTTTTCCGGGGGTGGCGTCAGATCAGGAGATCCCCGTATTCCCGGATTTCGTTCACGACGCGGCGGACGGTGCGGGGAGCGATCCGTTCCAGATCTCCCCGGCGTTCCATGGCGGCGTCGGCGTAATCCGTCCGGTTGAACTCCACCTCCACCACGGCGGGCGTCAGGATCCGGAGCGGACGCACGGTGCGGGCCAGAGATACTGCCCGGCGGGCGGCGGCGTAAATCAGCTCCTCAGCCTCCCCGTCGGGCAGACAGACGGCGCGGTTTCGTCCCACCGCCGTCTTGACGGGGGCGGTCTCCACGTTCCCCATCATCTCCCGCAGCTCGGCGCAGGCGGCAAAGTCCCCGCTGGCCATGACCACGGGAATGCCGTACGCCCCTGCATAGGCCGCCAGCTGTCCCATCTCCCCGTACCGGCGTCCGTTGATCCGGTAGTCGTGCCAGGAGACGGAGCTCTGGGTGTGGTCCAGAAAGGCGTTCTGGGTTCCGGCCATGGCGTGGGCCCCGATCACGAAGCAGGCGTCGGACTCCTTGACCGGACCGATGCCTGTGACCTCCGCCCGGGGATCCAGCAGCTCCGGGATGAAGTTGTGCCCGCCGCCGTGTCCGTCCAGCACCAGCACCCGGTCCGCCCCGCCGTCCAGCGCACCACGGACCGCAGCGTTCGTGTCCGCCATGAGCCTTTCGAGGGCGTACCGGTCCGAGTTCGCCACCATGTCCATGGACGAGACTCCGGAAATGCCCTCCAGATCCGTTTCGATGAAAATCGTCATGCTTCAGCCCTCCTGTATGCTGTCCGCGCCGTCATTCCCCGCAGGAGAACGTCAGGCGGACGGGATTGTGGTCGGAATACGCGAATCCGGTGTCGAGCACCTCAGCCGTGAGAACGGTCACGTTGTCCGACACGATGAAGCCGTCCACCGTCAGCACGTACTGCCCCTCGTGGTAAGCGGAATCCGCGTTCCGGCAGGAGGGGACGGGATAGGCCTCGTCGAGGGGAGCCGCCAGGGTCAGGTTCAGCCCGTCGAACAGCTCCGCGGGAACCGGCTGGGCCCAGGTGTATTCCCGGTCCGATTTCCCCCAGAAGCGGGAGGAGTCCCCCAGCAGATCCTTGTTGAAGTCTCCCCCGGCGACGCACCGGTTCCCGGCCTCGTACTCCGCCTGCATGTCGGCCAGCAGGAGTCTCAGCTGCTCCGTGGCGATGGTCCCGTCGGAGGTGTAGGCGGACAGGTGGAGGTTGTACAGCACAAGGTCACCCCCGTCCGTCATGGGGATCCGGCTGACGGAATAGCACCGGTCCAGATCCAGAAGCTTCGTGACGCCCGTTTCCACCGGCAGCTCCACCCGGACGGCGGAGGCGATCCCGGCCCGGGAGAAGGTCATGAGCCCGGACTTCGACGCGCCGTGGGGCTTCGTGAGGGGATAGAACAGATAGGGGGAGTCGTAGTTCTGCGCGAATACGGACTGCCATTCCCCCGCCGTCAGGATCCCGGTCATATACTCCCGCTCGTCGAAGTGGTACGACCGGTCCGAATCGATGTCCACCTCCTGAAGCAGGACGAAATCCGCGTTCTGCTCCCCGAGGAAGGCGGCGATCCGCTTCAGATTGGCGTCCAGCCGCTCCGCCGACCAGGCCCGGGATTCGGTTCCTCCGTCCATGAAGAAGCCGTAGTCCGATTCGTAGGCCCCGAAGCCGATGTTCCAGGAGACCAGGGTGAGAGGCTCGCCCGGGGAAAACTCCGTTTCAGCCGATCCGGAGGGCGTCAGCGGCCCGTCCCCGATCCGGTGGTAGGCGATGAAGACATAGGACACGTAAACCAGCACGGCGCACAGCAGAAGAACCGCTGCGCCGAGGAGCCATTTCAGAAGTCTTTTCAAGATCCGCACTGTCCTTTCCGTTTGGTTCCATTGTATCACAGCCTCCCCGGAAATGCAAGAGTTCCGGCGCGGTTGTGGATTTCCTCCAGTTCCGCCGCGCGGGGGAGGGGAAAAATCCACGTTACGCCCATTGTCCCGCCGGATTCGGTGTGGTACAATACATCCGGACGAACGAACCCCTCCCGTTCTTCATCGGGAACGGGATTATTCTGTCGGAGGAACAGATGGACTTTACCAAACACAAGCCTGTACGCATCTATACCGGCGAAAACTGCCTCTCTGCGCATCCCGAGGAATTCCGTGCCGCCGGACGCCGCGCCATGATCGTCACCGGAGCCCACGGAGCGGACGCCTGCGGAGCCGTCGCGGACATTATCGCGGCGCTGGAGGCGGCGGGCTGTACCTATATCCGTTTCAACCGCATCCCCGAGAATCCGCCCGCGCCCCTGTGCCATGAGGCCGGACGGATCGCCGTGGAAGAGGGATGCGACTTCATCGTGGCGGCGGGAGGCGGATCCGCTCTGGACGCGGGCAAGGCCGTCGCCGGTTACGCCGCCAATCCGGACTGCGGACCGGACGACATCTTCGATGACGCAAAGCGGGTCAACCCCTGCCTGCCCGTCATCGCCGTTCCCACCACCGCCGGGACCGGAAGCGAGGCCGTGCGCTATTCCGTGCTGACCATCGACGGCGGCGCGCGGAAGAAGACCTTCAAGCACGTCTCCGCCTATCCCCGGGCGTCCTTCGTGGATCCCCGGTACACCTGGACTCTGTCGGACAAATACACCGTCTCCACGGCCCTCGACGCCCTGGCCCACGCCGTGGAGTCCTATCTCTCCCCGAAATCCTGCCCGGTATCCGAGGAGGCCGCCCTGTACGCCGCCCGGGAGATCTGGGACATCCTGTTCCGGCAGAACAAATCCACCGGCTGGACGAAGGAGGACCGGAGCCGTTTGTCCCTGGCCGCCTGTGCCGCCGGAATCGCCATTGACTACACCGGAACGGGCTTTCCCCATCCTCTGGGCTACAGCCTGACCCTGACCCGGGGCATTCCCCACGGCGAGGCCTGCGCCATCTTCGAGGGGGCGTTCCTCTGCTACAACCGGCTGACCGACACGGGCTCCATCCGCATCGACACCCTGGCGGACACCCTCAGGACCACGCCGGAGGAGATGATCGAGCGGATCCCGGAGAAGAGCGGCGTCACCCTCCGGATCGATCCCGAGGAGCGGGAGGCCCTCATCGACCGGGTATCGGGCGCCGGCAACTACGCCAACTCCCCCTATGTGATCTCCCGCGGCGAGATGAGCGACATCTACAAGCGGCTCTTCGGCTGAGACTTCCCGAAGCAGTACGTCCGAAACTGAATAAAAACGCCGGTCTCCGCGATTCCCTGAAGGATGCGGAGACCGGTTTTCTGCGGCCTGTCCGGTTATTCTGCGGCCTTTTTCCAGTGCGCGAGCTTCGGAAGCTCCGCCTCGAAATAAGCCCGGGCCGCTTCGGGAGGCCAGTTTTCATTCGACATATGCCCGACCAGAAACGCGGTCAGCTCTTCCATCGAGCCATAGGCAAACTTCCCGTCGGCATAGCACCATTTGCAGTAGTCCTCGTTGAAGGAACCGTCCGGCTCCCGGCTGAGCGATCCGTCGTCCAGCGGCATTCCGCAGCACTGGCAGATCAGCTTGCGCGGCGAGCCGAGAAGGGTGTTGATGGATACGTCGAAGAGGGCGGAGAGGAGCTTTAGCGTCTCCGTGTTCGGAATCGCTTCGCCCGTTTCCCAGCGGCTTACGGCCTGACGGGTGACGAACACCTTTCCGGCCACCTCCTCCTGACTCATTCCCCGCGCGGTACGCAGCTGCAGCAGTACGTTCTTTGTTTCCATTTTCTTTGCTTCCTTTGCCTTTCTGTACCGGATGATTTCCGGATCCAGTATAATGCCCGCGCGGGGATTTGTCAAGCAACTGCGGATTGCGGTTTATCCGATCGGCTTTGTTCGGCTGCAGCTGCCGCTGCGAAATCCTCTCCACCGGATCGAGCAGGCGTAGGCCGAGGCGAGAAGCAGGGGAAGGAGCGTACCGCTCTGACACCGGATCAGCGTCACGTCCGCCTCGTCGATCCGTTCCTCCCACACCCGGACATTCCCGCCGCGGAGGTTTCTGAGCTTTTGCGTCACGTCCTCCCGCCGATCCTCGGGGACGCCGGCCTCGTCAAAGAGCGCGCAGTCGACCCAGACCTTGTCCGTGCTCTTCAATAAGATATTCAGGCAGCGGCGGGCGAGGGGATCCCCCATGCTGTCGAAGATCGTCCCGACCTCCTCGCCGGTCAGAAGCTCCGCGAGCCCTTCCGTGTCCGGCTCCGGGAGAACGGCGGCGAAGGGGAACCGCTTCGATTCGAACACCTCGAACCACCCGCAGTCCGACGCCCGCTGATGCCCGGTGCGGAAGATGTATTGTCCCATCTGCTCCGGCGGGGGATCGGAATCCGGAAAGTCCTTCTTCCAGTATCCGTCCTCCGGCCAGCGAGGCTTCCACCATTCCCCGTCCTCGATCCCTCCGAAGGAGGATTTCACCGCGGCCACCATCAGCTCATAGGCCGTGCGCGTGACGTCGGGGATCCCGCTCTCGTCCAGCTCCCGCGCCACGATCCGCGCCAGATCCCGCCGGGGCGTGCCGCCGAAGAGATCGTCGATGGTGATCCCCAGTGCGTCCGCCAGATCCGGGAGCAGGGCCGCGTCGGGCAGGGTGTCCGTGGTCTCCCACCGGCTCACCGCCTGCATGCTCACCGAAAGGGCCTCCGCCAGCTTTTCCTGGGTCAGTCCGGCCTTCTGTCTGTATTCTCTGAGATTCGCACCGAAGTCCATGGTCACACCTCCTCTTTATCATCCGGATCGCCTTCGGCCGGAACGGGTGAGACCTCGCCGGGGAAGACCGGGTGGAAATCGCCGTTCAGAAGATTGCATCCGTTCTGGGGCCGCATCTCCTCGTGCAGGGCCGTCAGCGCGGTCATGAGGTACGGCTTCCCGGAGAATACGAACACGGCCCGCTCCCCGTCCGGGAACACCACCGTCTCCTCCGGTCCGGCCAGAAACCGCAGCAGATCCCGCGCGTCCTCCGCCGTCGATCCGCATTTCTCCGCCGCGTATTCCGCACTGATCCGACGCGGCGCGCCCTTGGTGTGGAGGTACCTCACCAGCTTCATCATGCCGGGCTTCGACAGGGCGGAGAGGAATGCCGAGAGCCTGTCCGCGTCCCGCTCGAGCCAGCGGTAGTTGTCCGCGTTCTGCATGAGGGTGACGCAGAGGGCCGCCTGCCTGTGGGACACCGCGTGGGAGAAGATCTCCGAGGTGGTGACGCCCGTCCGCTCGCCCCGGTTTCCGCGCCATAATACCCAGAGCGGCGGAAGGAGGGGCTTGTCCGCTTCGCCCTCCGGATCCGTGCCGGTCGGATACAGCCTCCCCGTCGCGAAGGTGAAGGTCCTCCCCACCGTGTCCCCGAAATACGCCAGGGCGGCAGCGCGGCTTCCCATCCCGGCGTAGGGATCCTCGATGTCCGGCTCTCCGGCGAGCAGGGAGTCGGCGGATACCCCGTAGCGCTTCGCCAGCGTCACGACGAGGTCCAGTCCGGGCTCGCTCTCGCCCGTCTCCCACTTGCTCACCGTCTTGTCCGAAATCCCGAGGGCATCCCCCAGATCCCGCTGGGTCTCCCCGGCCTTCTTTCTCAGTCTTGTCAGGTTCTGCGCGAATTTCGTTTTCGCTTCTTCCATAGAGCTTCCTCCGTTCCGCTCCCGATATGGGTGAGTGAGATAATGGAATCTCTGAAATCCGGATTTCTTTGATCTGGCATCAGTATAGCACAACCGGAGCGGGAGAACAATAAGCGGAATCGGGATTCTCTCTCGGAATAAGAGAACAAAACACCGGGACTCCACGGAGAAATCCCGGTGTTTGTTTCAATCGCTCAGAACGAAACGGAAACCTTGATCGGCTTTCCGTCGCTTGGGAAGGTGAAATAGGAGGTTTCGCTGTCCGGCTCGTAGTCGAAGGGCAGGTCCTTCGTTTCGCCGTCTGCGGTGACCTTGACGGACTTCGGGGGACGCTTCGTCCAGATCCTGGCCTGAGCCGTCATCTCGGAGGGACCCCGGAAGGTGAACTTCAGACTCCGCTGGGAGACGTCGGTCTTCTCCGCACGTCCGGAGAGGGCGAGGATCGCGGCGGGCTCGGATTTGTCGATGCGGCGCACATCGTACCACAGGCCCACGGAATCCGGCTTCAGCTCGGGATTCTCCACCACCGGCAGGCCGTCGGCGAAGAGGTCGATAAAGTCCCCCTCCAGCACGTCGCTCTCGTCGGATACCTCGTCCATGCGGGCGGTGATCCGGTAGACGCCCCGGCGCAGATCCAGGGTGGCCGAGGGCTCGACGCCGCCCAGCAGGGAGAGGACCTTGTCCCGGTAATCGTCGGAGGCCGCAGCGTCCTTCGCCAGCTTCGCCGGATGGACGTTCATCACCAGCACCCGGCCGGAACCGACCTCATAGAGACCGTCCGCGGGAGATTTTCCGATGCCGAGAGCCAGGGTCAGATGCTCCGTCGGGGTGTCGTACCGGTTGGCGCCGCTGTTCCACCATTCCCGGACCCCATGGAAGGGATCGCTTCCGTCGCCGACGAGGACCAGCGTCCCGCCGTTCTTCACCCAGCCGGAGAGCCCCTCGTTGATGTCCGGGGAGGCGGGCTTCATGAACTCGTAGGACAGCACCAGGGTCTTATAGGGATCCAGATAGGCGGGATAGCGGCGGATGTTGTCCAGCTGGACCGGACGGGCGGCGATCCCGGCCTTGACCAGGGGCAGGGCCAGTCCGTAGAAGGGGGAGAACTCCAGGGCGCCGCTCTCCGATCCCGCGTCGATGGAGCCGTAGTTCGTCTCACCGGGGCAGATCCGCTGGAACATGGCGGAATCGGCCAGCGCCACGGCCACCTCCCGGTTCCCGCGGGGCCATTCGATGTCTCCCTGATCCGCCATGTCCCGCAGGGTGTGCATGACGGTCAGAAGGTTGGTCTTGTATTCCGGCGGGATGGTGACCATGGTGTCGGCGGAGGGTTTGAAGTCCTCGCGCTTTCCTCCGGCCTCGGTGAAGGCGCGGAACTCCTCCCGGCGGGCCTTGAGCGTCTCGTCCGTGGCCTCGTGCCGACCCTTCATGACCCGGCGCGGCCAGGGGGAGACCTCGTAGTCGGAAATCTCCGGATGGAACAGGGAGGCGACGACGGTGCGGTAGTAGTTGGCCCGGTAGTCCTGCCAGGAGAAGCGCGGGTTGTCCTCGATGGGATCCGCCAGATACCACATGCGCCGCCCGGTGCCGCGGACCAGCTCCTGCATGACGCCGTACTCCAGAAACGCCGTCTCGAAGGTGCGCTCCTTCCTCACGCCGCGGAAGTAGTTGCGCTCCCGGGAGGTACCGGTCCAGATCTGCGCGATGTAGCCGTCCACGGTGGGCAGGTCGATCAGCGCGGATTCCGGGGAGACGATCTTCCACTGGGTATAGTTGATGAGGGAATGGGTGGGCACGTAGAAGCGCAGGAGCCGCCCGTACTTCACCATGGCATACTCCTTCAGCTCGGAGCAGAGGCGGTCCAGAGTGCGGGTGTAGAGGTACTGCTTCAGCTTTGAGGCCCGGTACTGGGCATCGCAGGAGGACTGGGGATCGATCCAGTCTTCTTTATAATAGATCTTCCACTCCCGCTTGAAGGCGTCGGAATAGCCGGTCTCCACCCAGAACTCCGGCTCCTCCAGATGGATGGCCTCCACGCCGCAGTCCACGGCATATTTCAGCCCGTCCGCCAGATAATGGGCGAAGGCGTTGGAGGGGACCATGTAGGGCACGTCCGGACCGTGGGCGCGCTCCTCGCCGCTTGGGAGCTTCTGCCCCTCGTCCCGGTGGTTGATCCCGTCCCAGCGGGCGAACAGATAGTCCTGATAGTTGCCCCAGGACACGCCGGTCATGAGGTGGATCACATACCCGGCCTTCTTCCACTTCTTGATCCGGTTTTTCAGATCGTGGAAGCCGTAGACCATGACAAAGTCGGACTGTACGTCGAAAACGGGCTCGAAATCGCCGCTTTCCTGCACGCCCGTGCGTTCTTCGGTGCGGGGATAGTCTTTCATGGCTCTCTCCTTTTTTTCTTTATTTGAGGGGAATCGATGCGGATTTTCCGTCCTTCCATACGGTGACGGAATCGGGGCGGTATTCGACGAGGCAGCTGTGGTCCGTGTCCTCAACCTGCGTAAGCTCCGCGGGTTTCCAGAATTCCGGCGGGACGTCGGGGTCCGGCTGTCCGTCCGTGCCGGTCCTGTAAACGCGCGTCGGATGCGGGTCGGGACGGAATGCCTCTTCTCTCCCGGAGCGGTACCGGAACGTGAAGGAGCCGTCCTCCTCCGCCCGGATCTCTTCCGCATAGTCCAGGGAGGCGAAATAGTCCCACCAGCTGTTGGAGTACCCGCCTTTCAGTGTGACGCCCGCGGCATGGGGCATGCAGGAGAACCACCAGCGGTGATGGAGGCGGCAGGCGTGCTTCTCGCAGTCCATGCCGAGAGGGATGTAGACCGAGGGATCGAAGGGCTCGGCTTCCCCCGTCAGGTGCGGGTAGTTGTCCCGCCAGTCCCGCCAGGTGGACAGGATCGGTTCGGGGTTCTTCCAGTCGTAGTCCGTCAGGGAGTTGGGGGAGAAGTGGACGTTTCCGCAGGCCGTGGTGCCGTCGTAGTTGCGCTTTGCCAGAATGAACCTCTGCCAGAGGTTCATATCTTCATAAGGGACGCCGTCCCATTCGTGCTCCCGGTAGCCGAAGCAGTCCGTTCCGCCGGTGAACACGTGCATCATGACGTTCTCCATCATGTGGCCGAAGCACTCGAAATTGGCGTCCCGGCGGCTGACGGACACGTTCAGAATGGCCGTGAGGGGGCAGTCCGCCTCGATGGGATCCCCGTTGATCCAGTAGGCGTTTTTGCCCATCATGCAGGCCTCGAAGCAGTAGATCGGGTCCTGATTCACCAGAAGGATCAGGTCGAACTCGCCCCTTTTGCGCCGCTCGATCAGGTTGTGCTCCCGGATCAGGAGACCGTAGTCGAAGGAGAAGCCCGTGTCCTCTGGACAGATCTCCTTCGTGAACCATTCGTTCGACCACCATCCGTACCAGCCCTTTTCAAAGAGGCGGCGGACGGTCTCCTCGTCCAGAGAATGGGACGGGCCGGAGGGGAGATTGAAGAGGACCTTGTGGGCCGGGAAGGCGTCGATCCGCTCCCAGCATACGGTTTCGCAGGTGAGAAGGCCGTGGGAGCCGAAGCGGATGTCGTCGTACAGCTCCTCCACGGAGGGCTTTATCTTGTCCGTCATGCCGAGCAGATCGGAGAGACGGGTGCCGTCGGCGAACAGGGGATTCTGCTCGAGGACGAGGATTTTCAGATGATGCCTGTGTCGGCTGAGCATGGAGCGCACCTCCTTTTCAAGCCCATTGTACCATCCGCAGGGGGATTTGTCAACAAAAAAGACCGGAGCCTGTGAAACTCCGGTCCGATGAGAGAACGGTTTATTCCGCCGGGTAGATGTGAACGTAGCCGCTGGTTGTCGTGACGGACCAGCCCATGCCCTGCTGATCCCCCTTGCCCCATTG
>CACYWX010000041.1 GCA_902778205.1 uncultured Ruminococcus sp.
CCGACGTCAAAGGCGCTATCAACGAGATCGCCGAGGGCTTCGACATTGAGATCGACGTCTCCGGTCTGGGCGCGGGCGACCATGTGATCAAGATCTACGCCATGGACGAGAACGACGGCCTGGTGGACACCACCTTTGAATTCCCCTTCACCCTGACCCGTGCCGCCGCTCCCGCCGCCGCTGAGGGCTATCCGGCCTCCGGCGAATCCGGGAACGCCATGATCGGCACCATCATCGGCAACGAGACCGGCTGGGATGGTACGGCTGCTTCCGGCGCTGCGTCCGCCTTTGACGGCAAGCCCGCTACCTTCTTCGATCCGCTGGGTGTCGGCGACGGCTACTGCGGCATGCAGTTCGACGAGCCCTACATCTTGGAAAAGGTTGCCATCCTGTCCCGCTCCGGCTGGCTTGACCGGTTCGCCGGCGCCTGCATCGAGGGCTCCAACAACGGCGAGGACTGGGAGACCATCTGGGAATCCGACGAGGCCGCCGCCTCCGAGACGGAATACACCGTCGTCACCGAGGGCGACTTCGAGAACAACTACGGCTACACCATGTTCCGCTACTACAACTACCTGAACCACGGCGACGTGGCGGAGGTCGAGTTCTACGGCAAGCCCGGCAAGGTGGATCCTCCGGCCAAGGAAGAGGAACCCGCTCCCGAACCGGAACCGGCAGCCGCACCCGAGCCGGAACCCGAACCGGAGCCGGCGGCTGAACCCGAACCGGCGGCCGAGCCTGCAGCCGACACGCCGACGGCCGAGACGCCCGCTTCCACGGAGACTCCCGCTGAGAAGAAATCCGGCTGCGGCTCCTTCATCGGCGGCGGTCTGATCGTTCTCGTCACCGTTCTGGGCTCTGCTTGGGCAGCGAAGAGAAGATAAGGCCTATACATCAGACCGGTTTTGAGTTTCCCTTACAACAGCTTTTAGCAGAGGCACATATCACAGGGTGGAATATCTGAAAAACCGAATAGGACAAGGAAGGAGAATCTCCATGAAGAACAAACTAGTGTGCACTCTTCTAATGCTCTGCATGCTTCTTCCGTCATGCAGAGAAACGCTTCAAACCGACGATCAAAGCTCGGTATCGAGCGATTTAGCTGACGCTGTTTCTCAAGAAGAAACGCAAGCTGCTTCTGCTGAAACGGAAAAGGCCATCCTAGAGGATGGATTGGGAAGCCCCGATCTGCAGGGATATGATTTTCGGATCCTGTCCTGCTTCTATAACGATCTGGACACATGGAGATATCTGCTCTGTGACGAGCTGACCGGTATTCCCCTCAACGATGCGCAGTACGAGACCAAGCTTTATCTGGAGGACCGCTTCAACATCCAGTTCTCCATGATAGAACCGGGCAACGATGAAGTCGCCATGAACGCATTCATCTCAAGCGTTTCCAGCGGGGACGATGCCTTCGATATGCACGTCGGCAAAAACTGGCGGACATGTCAGCTGGGAACGCAGGGCTACTGCTACAATATGTATGATATCGACGAGTTCGATTTTGAGAAGCCGTGGTGGCCGAAGGAGACCGTCAATCAGCTTACCATCGGAAAGAAAATGTTTGCGGCCTCCAACTACGCTTCCTACTGCGGCATCCACTGGACGCGCGTCATGGTCGCCAACAAGGACCTTCTTGCAGAGCGGCAGATGGATGCCCCTTACGAAACGGTCCGCGAGGGAAAATGGACGCTGGATGAGCTGTACACGCTGACCAACGGGATGTCAGAGGACAAGAACGGCGACGGGACGATCGGCGCGGACGACGTTGTTGCGCTTCTTGGATATGACCAATCCTACTACTGTTTACAGGAATCCGCTGACTGTTCCGTCTATAAAAGGGATGAGAACCATGTGCCGTATCTCGATCTGGATGTGGACAGGATTTCCGGCTATGTTGATAAGATGCGGAGCTTGATGACGGGTAGTGACTACCGTCAGGGAAGCACATCGGAGTTTGCGAACAATACTGCGATCTTTGCTTTCTGCGAGATCCGTGACGCTTACAATATCTACCGCAACAGCGACGTGCGTTACGGATTCCTTCCTCCGCCGAAATATGACGAAGCGCAGGACAGATACATTTCCTGCTGTACGGATACCGTCTGGGCGCTGCCGAAGACCCTTCCGGAGACGCGCAAGAGCAACACGGGGACCATTCTCGAAGCACTCAGCTGCCGCAACTATAACTATATGCTGCCCGTATATCTTGAAAGCACGCTGAAGTCCCGTCTGGCAGATAACCCCGATGACGCGGAGATGCTCCAGTTGATTGTGGATTCCCGCACGATCGCGTTTGCGTTTGCAATGAAGCTCACGTACGATAATTTCATCAAGGATGTAGTCTTCACCAACACGGAAACAGCATCTTATTTGCAAAAGAGTGCGAAATTGGCAGAGAAAACACTTGAAGGCGTTGTGAAAGGGTATATCGGGGACTAAGGAACACAACTGTCGGACCATAAGAACCATAGTATTGTTGCTACAGGTGCAAGGTGTAACCGGATGAGTTCGGGGGAGTTGTAGAACAGGAATAGATGAATTCAAGCAGTGAGCTAATCCGGGATGCTAAACAATCCCCACCCCTCGGGAAGATCATTTCTTCTCTTCGGGTGGGGATCAACAGTTTTTGAAGGGATATTCATTGGCTGGGACTGTCTGGGGATACCGTCCAACTCTTTGTTAATTCGGAAGAAAACTCTTGATAACGGGACGTTTCGTTCTACACACTCAGATAGGAGACAAGGACTGTCTTGACATACCGTCCAACTCTAAAAAAATAGGGAAATGATCTCTTGCAAGATCGACATGATAGGCAACTATTGCTCACACCTCGTCGTCTATTGACATTACTTCTCTCGTGAGTTATCATTAGCGTTGACAAACTGTTCCGGATGAGGGATTATCACCTCTTCCCTCCGTCCGGGACAGAAAATTGATGGATTGGATATCCCGGTTTCAAAACTGATCCTTCGATTTCGTCGAGTTGGTTTTGATAGATATAACCAAGCAGACATAAAGAGGAATATGGTATGTGGCTGATCATGGCGGCTTTGTCCGCGCTCTTCGCTGGACTTACGGCGATATTGGCAAAATGCGGGATCAAAAAGACCGAATCCGACGTTGCGACCGCGCTGCGGACGATCGTGGTGCTTCTGTTCGCGTGGATCATGGTGTTTGTCGTCGGCTCTGCCGGAACGATCATGGAAATATCGGCAAAATCGGTCGTCTTCCTGATCCTTTCCGGTTTTGCGACCGGAGCTTCGTGGATCTGCTATTTCAAAGCGTTGTCCGTTGGCGATGTGAATAAAGTCGTTCCCGTTGATAAATCGAGTACAGTCCTGACGGTGCTGCTGGCGATCATCCTCTTCGGCGAGACCGGACACCTGGTTGTGAAGCTGATCGGAACAGCGCTTCTCGCGGTCGGCGTATTTCTGATGATCGAAAAAAAGAAGGCAGAAAACAAGGAGACCAAACGCACCTGGCTTCCCTACGCGATCGGTTCCGCCATTTTTGCCGCGCTGACTTCCATTCTGGGGAAGATCGGCATTTCGGACGTCGAGTCAAATCTCGGGACAGCGATCCGTACCGGTGTCGTCCTCGTGATGGCTTGGCTGATCGTCATAATAAAGGGCAAGTTCTCCAAGCTGAAAAACCTCGATCGCAAAGAGCTTGTTTTCATAGCCATGTCCGGGATCGCCACCGGTGCGTCCTGGCTCTGCTATTACTACGCTATCCAGAAGGGCGTTGTCAGCGTCGTTGTCCCCATCGACAAACTGAGCGTCGCGGTGTCCGTTGTGTTTTCCTATTTCGTATTCAAAGAAAAATTGAGCAGAAAAGCGCTTATCGGACTGATCCTGATTGTTGTCGGCACTTTGGCAATGGCAATTTGGGCGTAAAAAGCGATCCCGTTTGATAAGGAAAACAAACCTGCCCTGTCAGAACAAAAACAAGGAGTGCCTCGCCGTGAAGCAGTATATAGTTGATGCTTTTACAAACAAGCCTTTCTCGGGAAATCCGACAGCTGTCTGTGTGATGGAACGCTGGCCTTCTGAGGAATCCATGATGATGCTGGCAATGGAGAACAACCTCTCGGAAACTGCTTTCATTGTGAAAGAAGACGCGGGATATCGTCTGCGTTGGTTCACGCCGGCAACTGAGGTGGAACTGTGCGGGCATGCGACTTTGGCATCATCGTTTGTGATACTGACTTTCTATGAGCCGGGCAGCGACGCAGTGCGGTTGAACACACTGAGCGGGGTTCTGACAATCAGGAAACACGGCGTCCTCTTTGAGATGAACTTTCCGACCTATGAACTGAAAGAGATCCCGGTTACTGAGGAGATGGAGCAGGCTTTTGGAGTTCGTCCGGTCAAAGCTGTGCTCGGCCTTGACCTTGTCTGTGTCTTTGAATCAGAAGATCAGGTTCGCACCATGAAGCCGAATCAGGAGCTTCTGGCGCAGATAGAAGGCCGTATTCAGAACGCGACGGCACGGGGCAAGGAAACCGACTGTGTTTCCAGGAGCTTTTGTCCGAAGCTTGGTATTGCAGAAGATCCGGTCTGCGGATCAGCGCATTGCCAGATTGCTGACTACTGGTCAAAGGAACTGAACAAGCAGGAGATTATCGCTTATCAAGCATCAAAACGCGGCGGTTACCTGCATTGCAGAATGGAAGAAAGCCACCGTATAACGATCAGCGGAGAAGCCACCTTGGTGGCTGTATCTGAGATTATGGCCGAGCTGTAAAACTCTCGTTTGTCGGAATATGTACTGTTTTGTAAACCGGGATTTGGAGGACAACACCTATGTTGTTGCTGATTGAAAGTCTGATTGGAATTGCGTTACTTACTCTTATTGTCGTCCCGATGGATGTAAAAGATCCCCTTGCTGTGATTGGCGACTATCCTCCTGCGATTAAAAAGCGTTGCGAGAAACTCGGGCTGATTGAAAAACGTGAACAGAAAACCTCCAGTCGTCCGGCAGCGACAACATATAGGACAGCAGTCCCTTTGCTTTCAGGCTCAGCCGCCCGTCCCTCAGATGGGCGTTGCTCATGATCGTGTAGTCGTTGCTCTTCTCCGCTCTGTAAATCGGCACAGTATTCTCCTTCCATTTGGCTCAACCCGTGTTCAACTTGAACACAAGTTGATTTTACATACTTTCCGAAATGGATCCCAACTTGGGAACCATTTTCTCTGAAAATTCAGTCCAACTTGGGCAGAATTATCGCAAATATCCGTAAAACCCTTGTCCTGTAACGCTTTATTCCCCTTTTCCGGAAATAGAAAAAGGGCCAATATGAATTTCTCCATGAAATCATCTTAGCCCACGCTCTGCGGATCGTCAGATCAATTCTCCGAACTTTTTCGCAGCTTTCCTATTCAGTTTTCCGGTGATGTTTGCCCCTCAGTATCCCTTCCTTCATTTAGAAATTCCGGGAAGGTGATACTACTGTTTTGCCAGCATATGCCATTTCCCTCGCAAGTCTATCTAAATAGACCCCGCGGCCGGACGGCACCCCCATTTGGATGCCTCTGGTAAATAAAGAAGCACCTCAAATTGCTCTGAAGTGCTTTCCTTATTGACTTTGGAGCATACGAGATTCGAACTCGTGACCCCAACACTGCCAGTGTTGTGCGCTCCCATTTCGAAACAGCCTGACCGGAGACCCCGACGCGCTCTGCCAGCTCCTCCTGCGTCAGATTCCGCTCGCGCCGCAGACGTTTCAGATTGTCGGCAATGTTGATGTTCATTGGATTTCCTCCCGTATTCGTGAACCGGCCGGTTCTGCTTTGATTATACCCGATTGATCCCGGCTTTGCAATGGAGGCTGTTTTGAGAGCACCCCAACGGAACGTGGGATCATAGATCGGCAAAACCGGCTTCATCCCACAGCCGTCATTCCCGGGAGGTCGAGGACCCGCAGGAAGTCCCTTCTTCCAGCTCCGCGCGGAGGGCTTTGAAGTCGTCCCGTTCCCGGAGGGGATTGAGATCGGGGTGGGAAAGCGACTGCCGCACATAGTTTCCGAAGTCGACCGAACCGCTCAGACGACCTAGGCCTTCCGCGCTTTCTCCCCAGTGATCGAGCACGGGCGACGTATAGGACAGGTACCCGCTTTTTCCCATCGCCTCTTCAAACCCCCGGGCGTATGCGGCAAAATCACGGAGCTTTTCCATCGCGCGGTCACAGTCCCCCTTCCTGACCAGAAGACGCGCCTGCGAAGGAGAACCCATGATGAGCCGGGGATAATACCCGAGGTAGTTCCCGTCCGGAAATACGGTTTTGATGATCTTTTCGATCATTTCGAGCGACGGGAGATGATCTGTCCGTGCGCTAAGCATATTCAATAGTTTGTTGAGAGCTCCGTACACGAAGTGTTGCTGTTTCCCGATCCATGCCTCCCCTTCGAGACAGCGCAGGATCATGAGTTCCCGTGACGCTCCGGAACAAGCTTCCGCATAGGGCATCGCCTCCTCGCGCCGCCCTGCCATAATCAGCGCATCGGCAAGAAGGTGGTTCGCGTTCTCTCTGAGCGACGGATCCGTTGTGCGGTCGAGCACGGCGTGACACCGTTTCTCAATGTCTGCAAGGATCCAGCTCTCTTCCTCTTGATCCTTTTTTCTGGAAGGAAGCCAGTACTCCGCAGCCGCGACTTCATAGGAAAGGCGCAGATCGGTGGGATGCGCCGCGGCTTGCCGTTCAAGCTCCGGAAAACGCTCCTCCATTTCGCGGGTGATCTTACCGCGATAGGCGCGGAGTTCTTCCATCAGAGCTTCCGTTTCTTCGTCCGGCTCGTTCAGTCCGAGCAGCTCGTCCGCCGTGACGCCGAAAATCCCCGTCAGCGGCACGATCATGGAGAGGTCCGGCGTCGAGAGGCCGAGCTCCCATTTCGAGACGGCCTGTGCGCTCACGCCGATGTAGTCCGCCAGTCGGTCCTGTGTCATATCGGCTTTCTTGCGCAGGTCTTTGATTTTCTTTCCGATGTGTTCCATATCGTTCTCCTGTTTTGTACAGATAGAAAGCGGGCCCGGCTTCCTTACGGTTCCATTATACCAGAACCGGAAGCCGGGCGCAATGGATTTATTCTTGAGTTCGATTCAACCGCAGGTTGCGTCAGAGGGCGAAAAGAACATCACTAGTGAAAAGAAGGATGTATGAATGGGATTTTTCCGCCGGACTGCCCAATTGTGACAATTCATGTGGAAAAACGGCACAAGTCTCCAAAACCGAAAAAAGAGAAAACCCTCGAAACCTCAACGATTTCAAGGGTTTTTGCGACATCGGAGTGACTGGATTCGAACCAGCGGCCTCTTGGTCCCGAACCAAGCACTCTACCGGACTGAGCCACACCCCGATTGCTAAAACAGTATAGCACAAATCCCGGCCGCTGTCAAGGGCTCCCGGGGAAATTTTTTTGCCGTCCCGAGGGAGAGAAGGAGCTGTTTTTGCCGCAGGGACCGCCGCTAAGGAGAGAGGGAGCGCGGCCGGGTGCGGATATGATCGGACGGAAGCCGGGATCCCGTGCGGGACATCGCCGGGGACCGGTCCGGATACACAGCGGAGCCTCATGCGCGGGCCCGTCCTATACGCCGGCATCATCGGCCGGGATTCGTCCGGAGGCCGAAACGCCCGAAAATCGGAAAGAGAGGGAAAAATTTCACCGTATCGTCACCTATCCCGCCCCGGATCGTGGTATAATAGCAGAAAACCCGGGCGGAGCAGGCGGAACGGCCCGCCGGAGAGGAAGCGAAACGAAGTTATGATAGAAGTGAAGAACCTCATCAAGCGCTACGGAGACTTTGAAGCGGTCCGCGGCGTCAGCTTCTCCGTGAAGGAGGGCGTCATCTGCGGATTCCTCGGTCCCAACGGGGCGGGGAAGTCCACCACCATGAACATCATCGCCGGGACCCTGGCCGCCACCTCGGGCGAGGTCACCGTCAACGGCTGCGACATCTACGAGGACCCCATCGGAGCCAAGTCCTCCATCGGCTATCTGCCGGAACAGCCCCCCCTCTATCCCGACATGACCGTGGAGGAGTATCTGGCCTTCGTGGGCGGAGCGAGGGGCGTGGAGGACGTGTGGAAGGCGGTGGACAGGGCCATGGAGCGTACCGGACTCACCGACTACGCGGGACGGCTGATCCGCAATCTGTCCAAGGGCTACAGGCAGCGCGTCGGCATCGCACAGGCCATCATCGCCGACCCGAAGATCGTCATTCTGGACGAGCCCACCGTGGGTCTGGACCCGAGGCAGATCATCGAGATACGCTCCCTGGTCCGCGAGCTGGGCAGGGACCACACCGTCATTCTGTCCTCCCACATTCTGGGGGAGATCTCCGAGGTCTGCGACGAGGCCGTCATCATCGCCCACGGGGAGATCGTGGCGCAGGATACCCTGGAGAACCTGACCAACCGGTACGAGGGGAAGAACATCGTGGACATCACCGCCCGGGGAGACGCCGACACCGTCCGGCGCATCGCCGCCTCCGTTGAGGGCATCCGGGACGCCGAGATCGAGCAGAAGCCCATGGGCCTGGTCCGCGCGCGCCTGTCCGCCGATCGGGACACCGACGTGCGGGAGACCCTCTTCTTCCGCTTCGCCGACGCCAGAATGCCCATCCTCTCCATGAGCTATGAGGAAACCACCCTCGAGAAGGTCTTCCTGGAGCTGACGGCGGACAAGCCCGCGGCTCAGGCGGAGGAAGGACCCTCCGCGCGGGACGATTCCCCCGAGGCGGCCTTCGCGGCACAGGCTCTGGAAAACATGCGAAAGGCGGCGGAGAGTGAGGCGGAGGAGTCCGGGACTCCGGATCCGGCGGACGAGACGCCCGGTGAGCCGGAGACGTCGGGAGAATCCGGCACCGGATCCGGAAAGAAATCCCGGGACAAGAAATCCGACGACGACTATACGCCCCTCTTCGGCGGCTGACGGGAGGACTGAATCGATATGAAAGCCATTTACGACCGGGAGCTCCGCTCTCATCTTTACGGCATGACCGGGGCCATCACCGCCGCGTTCCTGCTGCTCATGACCGGGATCTATACCGCGGTCTACTGCCTCCGGAGCGGGTATCCCACCTTCTCCGTGGCCCTGTCCGGCAACTTCATCCTGTCGGCCAGCTTCGTCTATGTGCTGGTGATTCCGGTGCTGACCATGCGCTCTCTGGCGGAGGAAAAGCACCAGAAGACCGACCAGCTCCTCTACGCCCTGCCCCTTCCCCTGTGGAAGATCGTGACCGCCAAGTATCTGGCCGCCGTCACCGTACTGGCCGTGCCCTGCGCCGTCATGTGCCTCTATCCCCTGATCCTCGGGCAGTTCGGCGCGGTGAACTACGCGGCGGATTACGGCTCCATCCTGGCCTTCTTCCTGCTGGGAGCGGCTCTGTGCGCCATCGGCCTGTTCATCTCCTCCCTGACGGAGAGCCAGGTCATCGCCGCCGTGATCTCCCTGGGGCTGTTCCTGCTTCTGTTCTTCATGCCCCTGTTCGCCCCCGTGATTCCCGACACCGCGGCCGCGTCCCTGGTGTGCTTCCTTGTGCTGGCCGTCCTCGCCGCCGTGATCTTCTACGTCATGACGAAGAACGCGGGCGTGTCCGTCTGCGTGGGCGTGATCCTGATGGCGGCGGTGGTGCTGGTCTACGTGGCGAAGCAGGATCTGTTCGTCAATGCCGTGCCCTCCATTCTGGGAGCCGCGGCCCTCTTCGACCGGCTCTCTCCCTTTTCAAGCGGTCTGTTCGATCTGACCGCCGTGGTATTTTATGTCACCTGCGCCGTCCTCTTCGTGTGGCTGACCGTTCAGTCCATGGAGAAGAAGCGCTGGATGTGACGGAAGGAGGTCAACCATGAATCAGAATCAGAACGTGCCTGAAGAAAAGAAGACGAAGGCTCCCGCCGACCGCAGGGTCCTGAAGATCGGATCCCTGACGGTCACCACCACGGTCGTGGCCGCCGCCGTCTTTGTTCTCGTCAACCTCCTTATGTCCGCTCTCCCCACCTCCTTCACCAAATTTGACCGTTCTCCCTCCTCCCTCTACACCGTTTCGGACGAGAGCGAGGCGGTGATCCGCGCGGTGAACGGGGACGTGCATTACTACATCCTCACGGAGCGCGGGAACGAGAGCATGATCGTGACCCAGCTGCTGGACCGCTATCACGATCTGAATTCCCACATCACCTGGTCCACGGTAGATCCTGCCTCCAATCCCCTGTTCGCGGAGCAGTACACCGACAAGACCCTGTCCGACAATTCCGTCATCGCCGTCAGCGACAAGCGGAGCTGCGCCGTGGACTACGCCGACTTCACCGCCTGGGTCTACACGGAAACCGGTGAGACCCTGTCGGCGGAGGAGTACGCCCAGATTTCCCAGTACTACGCCTATTACGGCCAGCCCCTGGAGGGCTTCGAGCAGCAGTTCCTCGGCGACGCGAAGCTGGCGGCCGCCGCGGACTACGTGACCCGGGACGTGATCCCCTCCCTCTGCACTCTGACCGGCCACGGCGAGAGCGGACTGGACTCCTCCTACAGCGCCTATATCGATTCCCAGAACATCTCCGTCATGGAGCTGAGCCTGTTGAATCTGGACGCCGTTCCGGAGGACTGCGCCGCCGTGCTGATCTCCAATCCCGTCTCCGACGTGACGGAGAACGAGCTGGCGCTTCTCCGGGACTACGCCTCCCGGGGCGGACAGATCCTTCTGATCACCGGCGGCATGAACTTCTCCTCGGAGAAAATGCCCAACCTGACCGCCCTGGCCGCCGACTTCGGCATGGAGCCCGCGGACGGCGTGGTGGTGGAGGGGGATCAGAACCGGTACATGATGTATCCCCACATGATCGTGCCCTCCTACGGATCCTCCGACGCGGAGCCCCTCGCCAGCCTGAACCGCGGCTCCTACGCCCTTATGTCCTATGCCCACGGCATCCTGTCGAACGGGAACGGAGCCGTCACCCCCATCCTTTACACCTCCTCCCAGGCCTACGCCAAGAAGAATCCCACGAACGACAACCTCTTCACCAAGGAAGACGGGGACGTGACCGGGACCTTCTACCTCGGCGCCATCGGGGAGGACGCGGGGACCGGCGCGCGGCTGGTTTGGTTCTCCTCGCCGGACATCGCGGACTCCCGGGCGGACTACTTCGGAGGCAACTCCGCCACGTTTTTGACGGTGCTGAACTGGATGTCGGATTCCACCCACGTCATGCTGTCCCTGCCTGGCCGCGCCTCCCAGATCGAGCCCCTGGCCGTGACGGAGGCGGACTACCACATCTGGGCCGTGGTCCTCATCGCCGTGATCCCTCTGGCAACCCTGGCGGGCGGATTTGTGATCTGGTTCAGAAGAAGGAAGAAATAAATGGAACCGAACGCAAACGCGAAGAAAAAGAAAAACCGCCCCGTTCTGAGGCTGGTCATCCTGTGTCTGGCGGCGGCCGCGCTGGCCCTAGCCTACGGGCTTCTGTCCTCCGCCAACCGGAAAAAGGCGGAGGCGGAGCGTCTGGCGGCTCAGGAGGCGGCGAACGCTTCCTCCGTGGCCGTGGCGGACTTTGATCCGGCGGAGCTGACCGAGCTGACCTGGGAGACCGCCGGAGCGGAGCCCCTGACCTTCATCGTGGTGAACGGCGCCTGGCAGTGGAAAACCGACGCCGCGTTCCCCGCCGATCAGACCGCCCTGTCCGCCATGGGGAGCGCCGTCACCTCCATCACCGCCCTGCGCCGGGTGGAGAACGTGGAGGGAGGACCGGCGGCCTGCGGACTGGACGATCCGGCCTGCACGGTGACGGTGACCTACGGCGCGGAGCGGCACACCTACGCCTGCGGGGACTACAACGCCACCTACAAGGCCTACTATCTGGACGCCGACGGGGAGATCTACCTGACTCCCGTCAACCTGAACACCTATTTCTCAAAGACCCTGGCGGATCTGCTGAAGCGGGATTCCGTTCCCGCCGCGGACTGGACCAGCCGGGAGCTGGTGACCGCGGTGACGGTGCGGGACGGCGGGGAAGAGCGAACCATGACGGAGGCGGAGGACTTCGAGGACACGCTGACCGCCCTGTCCTCCGTGTATCTGAAGGACTACGCCGAATACTACGCCGACGGGGAGAAGAAGGCCGCCTACGGTCTGGACGGAAGCCGCTCGGTGACGGTGAACTACCGGAAATCCGTGTCCGCCTCGGACGCCAACGGCAACGCCGTCTCCAACTACCTCGACACGACCTACGTCTTTGAGATCGGGGATCCCTGGTCCGAGGACGGAAGTCTCACCGCCGTCTCTCCCGCCTCCTCCGACGTGGTGTACCTGATCTCCACGGAGAAGGCGGACGCCCTCCTGAACCGCTGAACGGTATGACCGCCGCGGAACACGACTGACAGAGAGGATTATCTTCCATGAACAAAATCCGCCGACACTCCCGTGCTGCTGCACAGGCCGCCGCCCTGGCTGCCGCGCTCCTTCTGCTCCTGACCGCCTGCGCGGCTCCGGAAGCGGAGAAGGACGCAGCGCCTCAGCCCTCCGCAGGATCGGCCGGGGAGGAGTCCCCCCTCTCCGGCGAGGTCTGGACCATGCCCTCCGCAGGCGTGACGGTGCCGATTCCCGCAGCCTATCTGGACAACATGGACCGGATCTACATGGAGGCGGCGGACGACTGCTGGCCCACCGAGGGGATTTCCTACGGCTACGTGGGCTTCTATCCGGCTCCCTATGAGGAGATCGACCGCATGGACGAGGCGGGAATCTACGACCTGATCGACCACGCCTGTTATCCCCTGGCGGTGTTCGGCATCGACGGCGGAAGAGGGGAGGCAGAGCTGGCCCAGTGGCTGGCGGAGGACGGATGGGAGACGCCGGAGAGCCTGACGCAGATCGGGAACTCCGGGGACTGGACCTTCTTCCGGGCTGTGTTCGGGGATATGGTCCGGAATCTGGACGGATACGACGAGGAAATCGGAGAGATCGCCCGGGCCGTCTCGGACAGCCTGGAGCGGAGCCTGGACGCGGGAGAGCTTCTCTTCGCCGCGCCCGACATCTCCGAGACCGGAGCCGCAGGCGGTACCGTGACCTTCTCCACCGCGGACGTGTACGGCACCCCGTATGACAGCGCGTCCCTCTTCGCCCAGAGCGAGATCACCCTGGTGAACGTCTGGGCCTCCTGGTGTCCTCCCTGCAAGGCCGAACTGCCGGAGCTGGAGCAGATCTCCCGCCGTCTGGGGGAGAAGGACTGCGCCATGATCGGCATCCTCTACGACGCGGGGGACGGAACGGGGCTGGAGGACGGCATCGCGGTCATGGAGGAAGCGGGCGTCACCTTCCCGGTGCTGGTGCCGGACGAGGGCATCTTCGCCTCCTTCCCCATCTACGCCTTCCCCACCACCTTCTACGTGGACCGGGACGGGAACCTTGTGGGCGAACCCGTAGTCGGGGCCCAGGTGGACCGCTACGAGGAGATCCTCGACGATCTGCTGGGGTGAGGGGTAAAGGGATATCTATAGCAATCCGCTCAAATACTCGCACAATCAAGGTGAACGTTGTTCTTTTCTCCTTTATCGAGGAGAAAAGAACCAAAAGAGGAACTCCCTTGAAGT
>CACYWX010000042.1 GCA_902778205.1 uncultured Ruminococcus sp.
TGATAGGTGGAGGGGGAATAGGTCAGGATGGAGAATTCGTAGCCGTCGAAGTCCCGCTCCGGCAGATCGTCGGATACGGCGGCCCGGGCGTCCTCCGGCTCAGCGGGCTCGGTTTCGGCGGCGGGCTCCCCTCCGGTCTGAGCGGACACAGACGTCGTCTCCTCGGGGTTCTGATCGCTGCACCCGGCAAACGCGCCGGACACAAGGACCGCCGAGAGCAGGACGGCCAGGATTCGGATCGTGTTGTGCTGTTTCATCACAGAGACACCTTTCCCGGGGACCCTTCCCCGATTTTTGGTCAAACTGTTCAACAAAATAACAAAAGGCGGGTAAAACCTGTGTACAGTATACAGGATCCCGCCGCCCGTGTCAAGAAGATTTTCAATTTTCCGCAGACAATGCACAGAAAGGAACGCTGATATGACGCTGAAGGATTTTTACGGAACCTATTCCTCCGACAGCACGGCCGGAGCCGCCAATCAGGTACTGACCGCCGATCCGGAGCCCATGACCCGCACCGGCAGGACCTGGTTCCGGCTGGAGCACGGCGGGGAGAACTATTCCCTGCTCTTCTCGAATCAGATCGACTCCACCTTCGCTGACGGGTCGATCAGCCGGGCCAACGACGTCGGCGGGGACTGGGACATTCTCTCCCTCCGGTTGGGCCTCTGTCCGGAGCGCGGCGCGGATCCGGCCGTCCTCCGCACCGTTCTCTTTGACGGGCAGGAAGGACGCCGCGTTTCCGCCGGAAATCCGGAGCCGTTTTTCACCGATCCGATCCCGCTCCGGGCAAAGGGCGGCGAATGGATGTACTACGAGATCACGGTACGGGGGGCCCGGTATCCCTATCACGAGGAGATGGCGCTGAACGTGTCCGTCCTGGACGGAGACGGCTGGCGTGCGGACAAGCGGATCCCGGTCCCCCTCATGATCGGCTCCGACCGGCCCGTCTCCCTGCGGCTGGGCTTCCTCGGGGACTCCATCACCCAGGGCTGCGGCACGGCCTACGACAGCTACACCCACTGGGCGGCGAAGATCGCGGAGGGTCTTCCCTCCGACATCAGCGTATGGGATCTGGGAATCGGATACGCCCGGGCGTACGACGCGGCCTCGGACGGCGGATGGCTGGCCAGAGCGAAGGAATGCGATACGGTGAACGTCTGCCTGGGCGTCAACGATCTGTGCCGGGGCCGGAACGCGGAGGAGATTTCCGGGGATCTGACAACCATCGTGCGGGCGCTGAAAAAAGCGGGATGCCGGGTGGTGCTCTTCACGGTGCCTCCCTTCGATTTCGAGGGAGAGGCGAAGGAATACTGGTACGCAGTGAACCGGTATCTCCGGGAAACGCTGTCGGCGGAGGCGGACGCTCTCTTCGATTTCGCCGCCGTTCTCGGAAGGCCCGCGCCGGAGGAACACCGGTCCGTCTGGGGAGGCCACCCTAACGCCGAGGGCTGCCGGATTGCCGCGAATGCCTATCTGAAGGAGCTGGCGGACGGGACGCTGTCCATCCGGCGGTAAGATTTTCGAAATAACAACACAGGGCTGTTGCAAAACAATTTCAAAGTTTTGATCGACCTTTTACAAAAGGTCGCAGGGTGTCGGGGCAGCGCCCTGACCCGCATGGGTTTCATCTACGATGAAACCCGGCAGAGTTGCGGAACACCCAGGACGTCAAAAGAGTTCCTCTTTTTGCTTCTTTTTGCGCATTTATGCGCGGCTCCTCGATAAAGGAGAAAAAGGAGGACAAACGTCTTTGAACTAAAACAGGGCTGTTGTATTTCTCCTTTTCTGGAAGTTAATGCAACAGCCCCGGTTTGTTTCAGTGAGATATTCCTCCGGGATCACAGACCCATTTCCTTTTTGACCTCGCCGAAGCACTTCACGGCGAAGTCCAGATCCTCCTTCGTGTGTCCAGCGGAAATCTGGGTGCGGATGCGATCCCGCCCCTTCGGCACCACGGGATAGCAGAAGCCCACCACGTAGACGCCCTTTTCCAGCATCCGGCGGGCGAATTCCTGGGCCACCCGGGGATCGTACAGCATGACGGGGACGATGGGATGCTCGCCCGGCAGCAGATCGAAGCCCAGCTTTTCCATTTCGGCCCGGAAGTACCGCGCGTTCTCGTGGACCCGGTCGCGGAGCGCCGTTGAGGCCTCCAGCAGATCGATGGTCTTGAGGGTGGCGGCACAGATGGCGGGGGCCAGGGTGTTGGAGAACAGGTACGGGCGGCTCCGCTGTCTCAGCAGGTCCACGATGGGCTGTCTGGATGCGGTGTATCCGCCGGACGCGCCGCCCATGGCCTTGCCGAAGGTGCCGGTGATGATGTCCACCCGGCCCATGACATGGCAGAATTCCGCGGTGCCCCGTCCGTGCTCGCCCATGAAGCCCACGGCGTGGCTGTCGTCCACCATGGTCAGGGCGTCGAACTCGTCCGCCAGATCGCAGATGGCGGGCAGGTTGGCGATGTAGCCGTCCATGGAGAACACGCCGTCGGTGGCGATGAGGATCTTCGGGCAGCCCAGGGCCTTCGCCTCCTCCAGCTTCGCGCGGAGGTCTTCCATGTCGTTGTTCTTGTAGCGGAACCGGTGGGCCTTGCAGAGACGGACGCCGTCGATGATGGAGGCATGGTTCAGCTCGTCGGAGATGATGGCGTCGTCGGGTCCCAAGAGGGTCTCGAACAGGCCGCCGTTGGCGTCGAAGCAGGAGGAATAGAGGATGGCGTCGTCGGTGCCCACGAAGGTGGAGATCCTCTTCTCCAGCTCCTTGTGGATCTCCTGAGTGCCGCAGATGAAGCGCACGGAGGAGAGGCCGAAGCCCCAGCGGTCGTAGCTGTCCTTCGCCGCCTGAATCAGCTCCGGATTGTCGGAGAGACCCAGGTAGTTGTTGGCACACATGTTGACCACGGCGC
The DNA here is from genome assembly GCA_902778205.1 of uncultured Ruminococcus sp. Lineage (GTDB taxonomy): Bacteria > Bacillota > Clostridia > Oscillospirales > CAG-272 > UMGS1696. The sequence continues at coordinate 2,909 of CACYWX010000042.1, forward strand.
GCTTTTCCGTCGTGTCGATGCGGGAGCGCTGCGGCGTGGTGATGATCCGTTCATTCCGCCAGGTGCCGGCGTCCCGGATGGCGTTCAGCTCTTCTTCAAATTTCAGAAGCGCGGTTTTCATGTCTGTCCCCCTTATTTCGTCCAGTCGAGGATGACCTTGCCGGATTTTCCGGAGTTCATGGCCTCGAAGCCCTTTTCAAAGTCGGTATAGCGGAAGCGGTGGGTGATGACGGGCGTCAGGTCCAGGCCTCCCTGCACCATGTAGCTCATCTGATGCCAGTTGTCCATCTTCCGGCCGTAGATGCCCTGCAGGGTCAGGCCCTTGCAGATGATGTCGTTCATATCCACCTCCACGGTGCTCTTGCCCAGCCCCAGGAGGGAGATCTTGCCGCCGTTGCGCATGACGGAGCACATCTGGCGGAAGGCGGGAGCGGAGCCGGACATCTCAAGACCCACGTCGAAGCCCTCGACCAGTCCCTGCCCGTGCATCACGTCCTCGAGATTTTCCTTCGAAACATTGACTGCCGCGTCCACGCCCATCTTCCGGGCCAGGTCCAGACGGTACTCGTTCATGTCGGTGATCACGACCCGGCGCGCTCCGGCGTATTTGCAGATCCCGGCGGCGATGATGCCGATGGGACCCGCGCCGGTGATCAGCACATCCTCGCCCACCAGATTCCACATGAGGGCGGTATGGGTGGCGTTGCCCACGGCGTCGAAGAAGGCCACCACATCCTCCGGCAGGGAGGGATCGATCATGATGACGTTGGTGGCGGGGATGCAGACGTATTCCGCGAAGGCGCCGTCCCGGTCCACGCCCACGGAGGTGGTATTGCGGCACCACTGGATGTTGCCGGTGTGGCAGTTGCGGCAGTGGTGGCAGGTGATGTGTCCCTCGCCGGAAACCCGCTGGCCGATCTCGAGGCCCGTGACGCCCGCGCCCAGCTGTGCGATCTCGCCCACGTACTCATGGCCGATGGTCATGGGCGGGTGGGTGATGTGCTGTTCGGCCCAGGGATCCCAGTTGTAGATATGCACGTCGGTGCCGCAGATGGCGGTCTTGTGGATCTTGATGAGCACTTCCCCCGGACCGGGCACGGGAACCGGCACTCTGCGCAGCTCCAGACCGGGACCCGCCGCGGGCTTGACGATGGCGTCCATCCATTCCTTCATGTTGTCAACTCTCCTGTACACTATGATAAATTGAATGATTTCCCGGATCCCATTGTACCGCGGAATCCCCTCTTTGTCAACAACATACCGGAAAATGCAAGAATATACGGACCGGCCGGAAAGCCCTTGACAGGAGGCCGGTTTCCGGATATACTGGAAACAGAAAAAACAACTGCGGGGTGTTTTCATGAAGCCGATCCATTCTTTGACTGCCATGGCGCTGGCGGTCCTGCTCCTCTCCCTTCCGGGATGCGGACAAAAGCAGACTCCGGACGTTCCCGTCTCACAGACGGAGACGAACGCCGCTCCGGACGAGCCCGCCGAGACGACCGCGCCGGCGGACGAAGAGCGGACCGGCTCCTCGGAAGTGGAAACCGAAGCTCCGGCTGACGTGACCGCGGAGGAGGATCCCCCGGAGGAAGACAATCTCCTGACCGTGGGCGGGATCACCTACCGCCTGACCTTCGAGGACGGCTTCGACGGGGACTCCCTGGACGGGACGAAATGGTCCCTCTGCCCGGAATGGAACCGGCAGGACGTGGGCGGAGCCTGGCGGGACAGCGAGACCTCCGTTCACGACGGGGAGCTGTGGCTCAGAGCCCGGATCGACGACAACGGCACACCGGTCTCCGGCGCGGTCCGCACGCTGGGCCATTTCGAGCAGGCGTACGGATACTTCGAGGCCCGTATCCTGTGGCCCTCCACCACCGGCTTCTGGGGAGCCTTCTGGATGATGTGCGGCGACGTGGGGAAGGAGGACGGGAGCGCGGTGTCCGGCGCGGAGATCGACATCATCGAGAGCGGCGAGTGCGCCCGGGGAGGAGTCAATCACGCGATCCACTGGGACGGATACGGCTCCGCGCACAAGTCCGTCTCGAAGATCCTCTCCCGGGTCCCGGAGCTTTACGAGGGCTGGCACACCTACGCACTGCAGTGGACGAAGGACGCCTACGTCTTCTACATCGACGGGGAGGAAACCTGGCGCACCTCGGAGCCCGGCATCTGCGAAAAGCCCGGCTACATGAAGCTGACCACCGAATTCGGATCCTGGGCCGCCCCCATCGTCCCCGAAGAACTCCCCGACTGCTGCCGCGTGGACTGGGTGAGAGCGTGGGAGGAAGCGGAGTAGGAGGGGGACACCTTATTACTGCGACAGCAAACTAATCGCTGGTTTTCAAACGTGCAGCAGCCGGAACCCCTGACTGGCTTGATTTTCAGCCGGAGGATACCAATTCCGGCAAGCTTCTGTTTGTTGGCGGAGCAATAAGTCAACTGTCCTGTACATGTCAAACTCTCCCTCAGTCAGCATGGCTGACAGCTCCCTCTTGGAGGGAGCCGCAAGGGAAGGCCGCTCTCCTGCTTTCCTCTCAGAGGGAGGGGGACCGCTCGCGGTGGAAGGAGAGTCTGCTGAAATCAAATGATATAAAATCGGTGAATATGCATTTTGCTGACTTAACTGTTCCTTTCCATACGAAAAACCCGGTTCGTTCGTGAACCGGGTTTTCGTTTGATCCGTACAGCGGATCGGATTACTTGGAGACCGCGACGGAGGTGATGTGCGGGTTGGCGCCCTCATACCAGTAGAGGAAGCCTTCCATGTCGATGACATCGCCGACCTTCAGACCCTCGACGGCCTGATACACGGGGGTATCCGCGCCGGTGAGGTAGAACTCCACGCAGAAGTCATAGGTCTTGCCGTCCTTGGAGACCTTGAAGTACAGGTCGTCGGTCTTGTCCACGTCGTTCTTGTAGGCGAAGGCCGCGCCGCTCTCGTCGTAGGCTTCCACGGTCATGCCCTTGAAGGACACGAAGCGGTTCTGGAAGTCGACCAGGGCGTCGGTGCCCAGCTTATCGGTGACGTCGGTGGCGGGAGCGACGTAGTTCCCCTCTTCGATCTCGTACTTCGCGTCGGTGATCTCCACCTCGCCGGCCCACTCGGACTTGAAGCCCGTGACCTTGATCTTGGTGCCGGGGACCAGCTTGGCGTATTCGTCCTCGGTGCAGGCCATTTCATAGATGAAGTAGCCGCCGTCCTTGTCCTGGGTGTAGAAGGTGGCCTTGTTGTCCCACCAGGACTGCTTCGCCTGAACGTAGGTCTCCACGACGACCTCGGAATCCAGTGCCGCCGCGGCGTATTCCGCGTAGGTCATGACGCCCTCGCCCTTCACGTCTGCGGCAGTGTCGTTCTTCGCTTCTTCCTTGCCGGAGCACGCGGCGAGGGTCAGAAGACACAGGGCCGCCAGAAGGATCGCAACCAGCTTTTTCATACTTGATTTCTCCTTGTTTTGTTTCGGGCGGTGATACCCGAATTTTTCCAATTAGCATTATACTCTTCTCACCGGGAAAAATCAAGTCCTTTTCCGATTTTCATGATTTTCGTGCCGATTCTCTTCCCTTTTCCTTCGTTCCCGGGAGAAAACGGGTGTTTCCGGTCCGATGTGGAAGGGATCCGGATCAAAAATCAGACGCCTTCCGCTTTACGGAGAGCGCGGCTGATTGATTTGTTCACACACGGCATGCTATAATGGATTGAATCCATCCGCAATCCTGAAAGGAGCGCATACTATGAAAATCGGGTTTATCGGCAACGGCTGGAGAACGCAGGGCTACTGGCGCGTGGTGAAGCAGGTCCCGGAGCGGTTTGAGATCTCCGGGGTCCTCTTCCGCAATCCGGACAAGGCCGCGGCGTTCGGCAAGGATCATCCCGGGCTGGCGTTCACCGATCTGAGCCAATTCCTGAAGCAGCCCCATGACATGGTCTTCATTCTCCTGCCCGCCCACGCGGTCCCGCCCTATACCGAGGCGGCGCTTTCCGCGGGCTTTCCCCTCATGATCGAGACGCCGCCCACCTGGGATCCCGAAAAGCTCACGGAGCTTTGGGAGCTTCAGCGGAAGTACGGCGCGAGGATCCAGGTGGCGGAGCAGTATTTCCTCCAGCCCTACCACCGGGCCGTCCGGACCCTGGTTGACCGCGGGACCCTCGGCGAGGTCTCGAATCTGCGGATCTCCATGGCCCATGACTACCACGGGATCAGCGTCATGCGGCGGCTCCTCGGCAAGGGCGCGGCGGACTGCACGATCACCGGACAACGGTTTGAGTTCCCGGTGCTCTCCCACTGCGGACGGGGCGGTCTGGGAGAGGGCGTTCTCCGCACGGACGGCAGAAAGGCCGCGGCGTTCGCCTGGGACGACGGAAAGGTCGGCTTCTTCGACTTCGCCGGCGAGCAGTATTTCAACTACTTCCGCTCCCGTCATCTGAACGTGCAGGGCACCCACGGCGAGCTCTGCGATTACAGCGTGACGTACTGGAACGGCTCCATTCCGGTTTCCGCGCGGCTGGAACGGCAGGACACGGGGAAGGACTCCAATCTCGAGGGCTATTTCCACAGAGGCATCACCTGGAACGGGGAGATGATCTACGAAAGTCCCTTCGCGAAGTACACGGAGGCGCGGCTGACGGACGATGAGATCGCCATGGGTTCCCTTCTTCTGGGCATGGAGCGCATGATCCGGACGGGTGAGGAAATCTATCCTCTGGCGGACGCGCTGACGGACACGTATCTCTTCATGAAAATGGACGAGGCGATCCGGATGGGCGGGCCTGTGCGGACGGAGGAGCAGATCTGGGAAGCCTGATCCGGCAGAAAAAGATTCAGGGTCTGACGCGGCATCTCCGACAGAGGAGACGGGCGGCGGACCCTGTTTTTCGTGTTTTGGACCGGTATGTCTATGGGAAACCGCTTTACTTCGCGGTACCGGAGCTCCGGATCCTCTTCCGCAGGTACTCCGTCAGAAGATACGCGCCCATGAGGACCCAGACCGAGGCGATCCCGACGAGAAGGGCGACGGCGGTTCCCGGGAGAGGTCCGTCCGCTTCCCCGCCGCCCGCTCCGTTCCGTCCCAGCTGGTCCAGCCGGTACAGGGAGACGACGTCGTCGTAGAGCTTCTCAAAATACGCCCCGTCCACGTTCTCCTTCCGCCGGACGGATTTGGCGGTGTTCTCGACGAGCTGTCCCGCGGCGTCCCGGAGCGAGGCGGAGCCGTTGAACACCGGGGTGACGAAGGTGTCTCCGATGTGGTCCAGAAGAAGCTCCGTGGCTTCGATCTTCACCCGGTAGTGATCCCCGTCGTCCTCCCCGGAGCGGCTCAGATAGTCCCGGTAGGCGGGATCGTTCTGCGCCTTGGCGGTGACGGGGATATAGCCCTCCGTCTCGGCGTACTGAAGCTGGACGGCGCTGGTCAAAAGGTACTGGGCGAAGAGCCAGGAGGCCAGCACCTCCCCGGGATCCATCTTGTTGAACACGCAGACCGAGGGCCCCTGGGAGATCATGACGGGATGGTCCGGATCGATCTGGGGGACCGGCCGGACCGCCGTCTCGAACTCCACGAACTTGTCCGGGCTGATGTCGGAGTTGGGCGCGTGACTGCCCATCCAGGTGGCTCCAGCGGTGGAATCCACGGCGAAGAGGCACTGCCCGGCGTTCAGGAAGTTGCCCGGATAGCTAGAGATCTTGAAGGTGGAGAACGCGCCGGTTTCCGTATGGGACGCCACGTCCCGGAGAACGGATTCCGCGCCCTCCTTCCCCTCCGTGAACAGCAGGACCTCCCCCTCGGCGGTGGAATATCCCGCGCCGCGCTGGGCCAGCTGCTGGATCATCATGTTGTCCGTGGACTTGTAGATGAAGGGGATCATGGTCTTCTGGCCGTTGACGGCATAGACGCCGTCCGCGTCCTTCTCCGCCGCCTTGTCCGAGACCTCCCAGACGAAGTCCCAGGTCAGCACGTCGGGAAGGTCGTACCCCATGGACTCCAGCATGGTGACGTTGACGTAGCAGGCCTCCGTGGAGCGCATGAAGGGGATGGCATAGTGGACCCCGCCGATGGCGCACTCGTCCAGGAACTTCCCGATCATCTCGTCCGCGTCCGGCCCGTCGTATCGGAGCTCGCTGCCGCCGAAGCCGAACCGGGGATCCGCGAACAGACCGTCCAGCGGCGCAACCACGTTCTGCCCGGTGATATAGGTGGCGATGTGGTCCGGGTAGGTGATGCAGACGTTGGGGGTGGTGGCGGTGGAGATATTGGTGATGACGTCGTTGTAGATGCGCCCGTAGTCGGTGTACAGGCGGATGTTCACATGGATGTTGGGGTAGAGCTTTTCAAAGGCCTCGATGGCGTCCGTATAGACGGCGGTCTGGATTTTGTTGGTGTCATTCTTGGCCCAGAAGGTCAGCTCATACTGCTTTTTATCGTCGAAGGACTCCGGCACCTCGAAGGCGGGCAGTCCCCGGGAGCCGTGGCATCCGGTGAGCGGAAGGAAGAAGGCCGCCGACAAAAGACCGGCCAGCACGCGCGCAAAACGCTTCATCCCTTGGTCCCTCCTCTCAGGACGCCGGACATGATTTTCTTCCGGAAGATCAGGAACAGCACCACCAGCGGCAGGGAGATGACCACCACCGCCGCCATCATGGCCGGGATGTTCTCCCGCCCGAAGCCGTTCTCCCGGATCTCCTGAATGCCGTTGGAGACCAGGAAATACGCCTGATCGTCCGTGATGAGCCGGGGCCAGACGTAGGAATTCCAGCACTCGATGACCTTCAGGATGGTGACGGTCACCACGGTGGGGCGGCAGATGGGGAGCATGACCCGGAGAAGGTACTTCAGATCGGAGGTGCCGTCCACCTTCGCCGCCTTGTACAGCTCGTCCGGGATCTGCTCGAAGTTCTCCTTCAGCAGGTAGATATAGAAAATCGAGGCCACCGACGGCAGGATCAGGCCCGCGAAGGTGTTGCGCATGTTCCAGTCCGTAATGGTGACAAAATTGGTGATGACCACCAGCTCGTTCGGGATCATCATGAGGGAGAGGAACAGGGCGAACACGATATTCTTCCCCCGGAACTCCAGCCGGGAAAAGGCGAAGGCCGCCAGCACCGTGACCACCAGCATGACGGCTGTGGTGAGCACGGTGAAGATCAGGGTGTTGAGAAAATACCGGGCCAGGGGAACGGCGGTGAAGGCGTCCCGATAGTTGGCCAGGGTCGGGTCCGTGGCGATGAACCGCGGAACGAACTCGGAGTTGTAAGAGCTGTAGCTCTTGAAGGAGGTCAGCACCATCCAGTAGAAGGGGAACAGCACCACCACGCCCCAGACGGCGAGAAAGAGGTACACGGCAGCCCGTCCGATCCGGGAAGCCGCCCCGCCCGATTTGTCTGTATTCACGGATGTCCCTCCTCTCAGACCACCGCGCTTTTTCTGCTGATGAGCAGATTGACGCAGGTGATGGTGAACACGATGGCGAACAGGATCAGCGCGGCTGCCGAGGCGTAGGAGGGGTAGCCGCCCGAATTGCCGTAGAGCATGTCGTAGACGTATCCCACGATGGTGTTCATGCCCGCGGCGTTCAGATCCGTCCCGAACAGGGCCACCTCATCGGAATAGGCCTTGAAGGCGCCGATGAAGCCCGTGATGACCAGATAGAAGATCATGGGGGAGATCATGGGCAGGGTGATGCGCCGGAAGATCCGCCCCTTCGACGCGCCGTCCACCCGGGCCGCCTTATAGTACTCCGGGTTCACGGAGGCCAGAGCCCCCGTCAGGATCAGGACCTTGAAGGGCATGACCACCCAGACGGTGTAGATGCACATGACCAGCATCTTGGCCCAGTAGGGACCGTCGATGAAGTCCACGGAGGGCCCGCCGAACCAGTTGATCAGCAGATTGACCAGGCCCTCGGAATAGGCGGTCTTCTTGAAGAGGATCATGAACACCAGGCCCACCGCCAGGGTGTTGGTGACGTATGGCAGAAAGTACACGGTCTGAAAGACGTTCTTCAGGGCCTTTACGGAATTGAGTGCCAGGGAGATCAAGAGCGCCAGGCCCGTGGACACCGGCACCGTGACGATCACCAGAAGGAAGGTGTTCCGCACCGCCGCCAGAAAATAGGGATCCCTCAGCACGTAGGAGAAGTTGTACAGTCCCACGCCGCGGAAGGTCTGTGAGGCGGAGTTGTAGCCCTCCTCCAGGGAATACACCACCACGTCCGCCAGAGGATAGATCATGAAGACGGCAAGAAACGCCAGCGCGGGCAGAAGGTACAGCCACGCCTTGAGATTCTGCTTTTTCATCGCTCCCCCGCCTTTCCCGCTCCGTCCGGATAGATCCGCGCCTCGGTGTCAGGATCGAAGAGATGGGTCTTCTGAGGCTTCAGGGAGAAGCGCACCTCCCCGCCCTCCAGTCCCACGGCGTCCGAGGCGTCCACGATGGCGCGTCCCGTCTCGGCGGTCAGGCCCCCGTGACGGAAAACGATGCTGGTGTCACGCCCCATGACCTCCACCCGGTCCAGTCCGCAATGGAGCGCTCCCTCCGGATCCGGCACGAAGCCCTCCGGACGCACGCCCACCTTCACCGCTCCGTCCCGGACCCCGGGAACGGTCAGGACCGCGTCGTCCCCGAGATGCAGAACGCCGCTTCGGACCTCCCCGTCGAAGACGTTGATGGGCGGGGTGCCGAGGAACGTGGCCACGAACAGGTTCACCGGATCGTCGTACACGGCCTGGGGCTTCGAGATCTGATTCAGCACGCCCTTCTTCATGACCACGATCAGGTCGGAAATGCTCATGGCCTCCTCCTGGTCGTGGGTGACGAAGACGGTGGTAATGCCCGTCTCCCGCTGGATGCGGCGGATCTCCTCCCGGGTCTGGAGCCTCAGCCGCGCGTCCAGATTGGACAGGGGCTCGTCCAGAAGCAGGACGCCGGGCTTCTTCACCAGGGCCCGGGCGATGGCCACCCGCTGCTGCTGGCCGCCGGACATCTCCGAGGGCCTCCGCTCCAGCAGATTGTCGATCTGCACGAGCTTCGCCGCCTCCAGCGCCCGCCGCTTCATTTCATCCCGGGAGAGGCGCGCGTCCCCCTTCAGATTGCCCAGGGGGAACATGATGTTCTCCAGAACCGTCATATGGGGATACAGGGCGTAGTTCTGAAACACCAGCCCCACGCCGCGCTTTTCCGGCGGGAGGGAGGTGACGTCTGTGTCCCCGAAGAAGATCCTTCCGGCGGTGGGCGCTTCCAGTCCGCTGATCAGGTTCAGCGTCGTGCTCTTGCCGCAGCCGGAGGGACCGAGAAGTCCGATCAGGGTGCCGTCGGGGATCTCGAAGGTGAAATCGTCCACGGCCACCACTTCCTCCCGGATCTTCCGGTTACGGTTGGGATACCGCTTTGTCAGATGCTCCAATACGATTTTCATACGGATCGTCCTTGTCTGCCGGAGTACCGGCCGGTTATTCCGCTCCGCCGGAGGGCTCCGACGGATTCAGCGTCACAAAGGGGTTGACGGTGGTTCCCATGACCTCGGGGAATTTCCCGTTCCATTTCTCGATCTTCTGCAGCTCGATGTACTCCGGGGACTTGGACAGCTCGGCCTGGATCACGGAGATGGCGTAGGCGTCCGCGTCGGCCTTCAGCTTCTTGGAATCGGCCTCGGCCTGGGCCGCGATGACCGTCTGCCGGGCCTCCTCCTCCTTGGCCGCCGTCTCGTTCTTGACCCGGAGGGCCTCCTGCTCCGCCGCCACCTTGTCCCGGATGGTCTGCTCGAAGCTGTCCTCAAAGTCGATGTCCGCCAGGTTCACCGCGGTGATGCTGACGCCGTAAGGGGAGAGGGCTCCCCTCAGCTCGTCCTCCACCAGCTCCTGGGCGATGGACCGGTTCTGGATCAGCTCCTCCGCCTTGTACTTGCCGATGGTGTTTTTCAGGATGCTGTTCAGGTTCGGGACGATCAGGGTGGATTCCACGTTGTTCACGCCCACGGTCCGGATGAGGGAGTCGATCTGGCCGGTGGCGTACACGTAGTTGACCTTCACGTAGATGCTCTCCACCGTCTGGGTGTCCTTGGTGTAGGCGGGCTGATGGGTCTCGTAGACCTGCTCCCGGACGTCCACCTTCTCGATGGTCTCGATGAAGGGCAGGGACAGATGGGCCCCGGGCTGGAGGGAGCTGTTCCGGATCTTGCCGAGGTTGTATTTCACCCCGATGAAGCCCTCCGGGATCACCGTCACGCAAGTGCCCAGAAGGATCAGAACAACGATGATCACCGCGGCGGTGAGGATGATCCGTCCGGCGTTTTTCGGCTTTTTGAACCGGATCTGCTGATTCTGCTCGTTCATGCGGTCAGTCTCCTTTCTTCTTTTCGTTCTCATTGGCGGCGGGCGCGTCCTCGAAGATGAGGATCCTCACGCCCCCGTCCCGCCCGTGCACCTCGGAGCGGAAGGTCTTTCCCCGGAAATACGCACAGAGGGCCGGGCTGTCGGTCATAAAAGCGGGGGTTGCTCTGAGAGGTCCCGGCTCTCCCGTAACTTCGCCGACGTTCTCCACGTAGAGCGAGCACGCCCGCCCTTCCCCGTCCCGTCCCCGGAAGAGATACCGGGCACACAGGCGGCGGGGCTTCCCGGGCACCTCCGTCTGGACGTCCGCGGCTCCGGGCAGGATCTCCCCGGAAAACAGCGGAGAGC
>CACYWX010000043.1 GCA_902778205.1 uncultured Ruminococcus sp.
TTTACTCATTTCCATCCTCCTTGCCGCGCAGAATGCGGATCCATAGACTCTCTTTTCCTGGCATCTTCAAAAAAACAAGGGGACGCAGCCGTTGCGTCCCCTGGAAGCTTCATTGCTACAGACAAGATTGTACACTTGTATACAATCTGTGTCAAGTGCCAATATTCCCTTATTACTCAGATGTTTGATCTGTATACATCACTCGATGGTCAGAATGTCGGTGAAGCCCGTGACCTCGAAGATCTCCATGATGACCTCGGAGACGCCCGTGACCTTCATGTCACCCTGCTTGTTCATCTGCTTCTGGGCGGACAGCAGAACCCGGAGTCCCGCCGAGGAAATGTAGTCCAGCGCGGAGAAATCGAAGATCAGGGTCTCGATCCCCTCCAGCGCGCCCTTCAGCGCCGCTTCCAGCTCGGGGGAGGTGATGGTGTCCAGCCGCCCCTCCAGCGCCAGCGTCAGAGCCTTTCCGTCCTTCTTGCTGTTGATCGTCATATTGTAATCTCCTTTCGGATATTCGTGTGAATCAGAACTTCTTCGAAATGACCATTTCCACGTCATGGCCGGCGATGCCGATCTTCACCTCGTCCGCCAGCTTGGCCACCACGGATTTTTCCAGCTCGTCCCAGTCCTCGACGGGAGCGCGGCCCTCCTTCACGGCGGCCTTGTACCGGTTCATGGACCACAGACCCGCCGCCACGGACAGCGTTCCGAAGTCTCCGCCGGCGTATGCGTAGTCCATGCCGGTGACCAGATCGCTCGGCAGGTTTCCGTTCTCCGGCTCGATGAACTGCTCGAAGAGGTCCCGGAGCTTGCCCGTCACGCCCTTCGCCGCGGAGTTCTCCCCCGAGGTCGACGCGGACAGCAGCTTCTTCCGCATTTCCGCGTTCATGGGCGTCTGCACGGCCAGGTGGAGGTCAACGGTCCCGTCTCCGCCCTCGATCCAGAAGTCCGCCTCCCGCTCGCCGGTCATGGCCCGCATCATGCCCATCATCTCCTCGGTGAGGAGCCGCAGATGAAGCGTGCCTCTGTGGTCCAGATCCCGGAACCTGGCCACCGCCTCCGCCTGCGCAAGAGCCTGATCGAACCCTTCGCCGTCGTTCGTCACGTGAATCACGTCTGATTTCATAAGTTCCTCCTTTATGATGCCGCATGTCTTACAGCTTTTTCGTCACGGTCAGGATGTTCCGGCCCTCCCGGTACTCGTAGCGCACGTCGTCCATGATCTTCTTCGTGAGGAAGATCCCCAGCCCGCCGATCTCCCGCTCCGCCGCGGAAAGCGTCACGTCCGGATCCGTCTTTGCCGTGGGATCGAAGGGCTTACCGCGGTCTTCAAAGGTGATGGACACGGAAGCCGGATCCCCGCCGATCTCCACCCGGACCGAGGCTTTTCCCGTGCCGGGCGCGTAGGCGTAGTTGGCGATGTTCACGAAAATCTCCTCCGCCGCCAGGGAAATCTGCATCCTGGTTTTCGCCGGACAGCCGGCCGCGTCCAGATGCCGGTCGATGAAGTCCGTCACCTCGGGCAGCCTGTCCCCCGACGCCTCCACCTCCAGCTCGTTCCGCTCGAAGAGAAGCGTGTCGGTGGTCCCGAGGAGCTCCGTCAGCCTGCTCAGCCAAAGGGCGATGCTCTTCTCGTCCGTCTCCGGATTGCCCGACGGATGGCGGACGGTGGAATCGATGAGACCGGCGTAGGACAGGCAACGCACTTTCTTTTCCACGTTCCGCACCGTCTCCTCGTCATCGGTTCCGAGATAAGCGGCGAGGGATTTCCTCCAGAACCGGCGGGCGGTTTCGGCGGGATAGCCCTGGAAGGCCAGGACCTGCGCCGTGTTGTACTCGGAATACCCCACGTAGGCGTTGTACATGTGCATGAGGTCGAAGATGGGATGGCCCACGGACAGGGTGTCCATATCGATGACCAGCACCTCGTCCCCCGCCAGCACGATGTTCTTGGTGTGATAATCGCCGTGGATCATGGTATTGCATTCCGGGATTTCGTCGATGAGCCGCATGAGCTTGTCTCCCAGCTCTTCCGGCAGAAGATGCTTCATCCGCCCGGCCTTCTTCCGCGTCTTTTCCTTGATGGACGGGAGCTTTCCCTCGGGCACCGTGATGGAGTGGATCTTCTCGAGCATCTTCACGTACTCCGCCACACACCAGTCGAAGCGGTCCGGCTCCGCGGCGAGGATCCCCGAGAAGGACCGGGCGTTCAGAAGCTCGAAGACCGAGCCGTAGCTGTCCCCCACCCGCACGATGTCGTAGGAGATGGCGGTGGGAACGCCCAGGATCAGAGCCAGCTTCGCCTTTTCCCGCTCAATCCGGATCTCCTCCAGCGCGTCGGCGTTTTTGTAGGTCTTGACCACGTTGTCGCGGTCGATGCGGTACACCTTGCCGTTCTGGCCCTCGCCGATGACCTCGCAGCCCTCCACCGACACCACCCGGTACGCCTTTTCCACGGGCATCATCTCGGTGAAGCCGGTCATCTCAAGGATCTCGTAGACCTCCGGGCTCACGTTCCGGATGCAGAGTTCCGGCGCGCTCTTTCTCAGGCGCAGGATCACCCGCAGGCCCGCGCTGGAGATATACTGCAGATCCGCCGCGTCCAGGACAAGGGGCATGTTCTCTCTCCCCGACGTCAGGCGGACCAGCTCCGCCTCCGCATCATGGGCGTTGACCGAGTCGATCCGGCCCGAAAGGAAAACAGTGGTCTCGTTTTCTCCGCAGACTGCTCTGACTTCGTTCATGTCCTGTCTCCTTTGTATTCAAACCCCAGCATCGTCAAATCGTCGAACTGCTCCGCGTCCTTCACGAACCCGTCCACCGCGGCGCGGACGTTCTTCAGCATCCCGGCCGGGGGCGCGTCCGGATCCCGGCTCAGGGCCTCCAGCATCCGCTCCGTGCCGAACATATTGTTCTCCGCGTCCTCCGCCTCGGGCACGCCGTCCGTGTAGAGGAACAGCTTTGCTCCGGGCTCCAGCGTCAATTCGTACTCCTTGTACCGGAGTCCCTCCATGCCGCCGATAACGAAGCCGTGCCTGTCCTTCAGAAGCTCGAAGGGACCGCCCGGCTTTTTCAGCACGGGGTATTCGTGACCCGCGTTGGCCGCCGTCAGCTTCCCGGTGGAGATCTCGAGGATCCCCAGCCATACGGTGACGAACATATCCGCCCGGTTGTTGGAGCAGATGGCGGCGTTGGTGTCCGTCAGGATCCGGGCCGGGGACTTGCCCGTCATGGCGTTATTGGCCAGAATGATCTTCGAGGCCATCATGAACAGCGCGGCCGGGACGCCCTTTCCGGAAACGTCGGCCATCACCATGCACAGGTGGTCGTCGTCGACGAGGAAGAAGTCGTAGAAGTCTCCGCCGACCTCCTTCGCAGGGTCCATGGTGGCGTAAATGTCGATCTCGGTCCGGTCCGGGAACGCGGGATAGATGTTCGGGAGCATGTTCTCCTGGATCCGGTTGGCCAGGGAGAGCTCCGTTCCGATGCGCTCCTTTTCGGCGGTGATCCGCGTGAGGTTTTCCTCGTATCCGGCCAGATCCCGCTCCATATCCGCCATGATGAGGGAGAGGTTTTCCACCTCGTCCCCCGTGCGGATGTTCAGCCCGGTAAAATGGTTCGTCTCCCGCACGCCCGCCTTCTTGTCCCCGGCGTAGGCCTGCGCGGCGTCGGCGATGGCGTTGATGGGGGCCACCAGCGTCTTCTTCATGTGCCGGGTCAAGAGATACCCCATGACAACAACGGCCAGAAGCACCGCGACCACATACTGCAGGGTGAACCTCCGCGCCCCGAACAGCACGTCCGTCGCCCGGGTCATGACGAAGAGGAAGCCCGCCGACGGATCTCCCTCCCGGATATACGCGCCGCTGACGCAGACCACGCCCCGGGACGGAAGGAAGTAGTAGATCCGGGGATAGTCCCCGTCCGACGTGTGGCTCACAAAGATCCGGCGCACGATCCCGGGGACCTTGACCTGCCGTCCGACGGGATAGGCATGGCCGGGGCGCGGGTCGGTATCCGCCACGAAAACCACCCGGTTCGTCTCGCTGTCCGCGACGGCGAAGAAGAAGTCCGACATCTCCCCGGTCCGGCATCCGGCGAGGGTCTCGCGCATCCTCTGATAGCCCGGATCGGAGGTGATCCCGTCAAAGGCGGCGTAATAGGCGTCCCCGCCCGTCTCCGCGGGATCCCGGGAGCGGAAGATCTCCATGGTACGCTCTGCGTAAACGGCGGGATCGCTCACCGCGGAAATCGCCTCCACACTGTCCTGCGCGGCTTCATACGCGGCCTTCATGGAATCCTCCGCCGCCGCGCCGAGATACATTCCGAAGCCGATCAGAAAGCAGATCAGTCCAAGGATCACCGAGTGAATGGCGGCGGCGTGAAACACCCTCGCGGCGAGGGAATAGTGCGCCCGCTCCAGCTCGTTCATTTCCCGGACGGATTTTTCCGGCATAGGTCCAGTCTCCTTCTTTATTTTGTACCGCCGGACGACGGGACATGCCGCGCCGGTCCGCTGTTCTTTATCCTTAATTCGGAATCGTTCCGGCGCTCCCGGAGGGCTCCCGCGGCGACGAGAATCAGCCTCGGTTCCTTCAGCGGATCCACGGCGTCTCCCCCTTTTCTCCGGAGCCTCCATACCGGAGCAGGAAGCGCAGAACGCGCTCCTTGTAATCCGGCGCGGTGTCGTAGGCCGCGTGTCCGAAGCCGTCGTACAGGTACAGCTCCGCATCCGGACGCTCCCCGAGGCAGTCCCGGATCGATTCCGCCGCGCCGGGTCCGAGAACGCGGTCATCCTTGTCCCCGATGATGAGCACGGGACAGGTGATCCTCTGCAGATCCTCCCGCCCGTCAAATCCTCCGGCGGCCTCCGCCAGGACGACGAACCGGCCGAGCTCCTCCTCCGTCACGGTTTCCGCGGCCCGCTCCAGAAGCTCCCGCGACGCATCCGCCACGGATTTCGGATAGACGGCCTCCGCGAACGCCCGGTACAGAGCGGCGGCGTCCTTTTCCCGCGCGAGACGGATCCAGTTTTCAATGACCCGGTATTCCGCTCCGGTCACGCGGGCCGTGGTGGAGCCCAGGACCAGCGCGTCAACCAGCTCGGGATGGGCGGCGGCGATTTTCATGGCGATCATGCCGCCCTGGGAGACGCCGAAGAGACTCACGCGCTCCAGCCCGAAGGTGCGGACCGCCTTCGCCGTATCCTCCGCCATCCCGTCCACCGTATAAGAATCCGGCAGATCCCGGCGGCGGTCGAACACATACACCGTAAAATCGCCGGTCAGCGGCCGGTATGCCTCAGCCACCGCCTCCGCCTGACCCATCACGCTCTGAACGCTGAGTCCAGGCAGGATCACAAGGCTTCTGTCCCCCTGCCCGAACCGGAAGCAGTCCATGCGGAAAGAACCGGTCTCCGCCGTCATCCTCCGCACGCGCTCCGTCTGATCCATAAGGCCTCTCCTTCCCGTATTCCTATAATGATTTATTATACCACAATCCCCGGTCCCTTGTCCAGATAAATCGCGCAGAATTATGGCGGGAATCGCTCCGACGGCGGGTGCTGTGAAAAAAACGGAGCCCGCATCGGACTGCGGGACCCCGTGTTTCATTCACGCCTTGCGCGCGGCGTTTTTCTTCGGCTGTCAACAGCCTGTCAATAGCCCCAGCTGAACAGATCCCATCCGCCGTCCTCCGTGCGTCCGAGCCACCACTGGTAGTTCGTGTACTCGCGGTCCTCCTCCCATGCGCCGTAGGCTTCGAGAGGAGAATGGAAGTCGGTCAGGAACTCGGCCACCGCGACATAGCCGGCGTCCGGGCTGATCTCGTTGGCCCACTTAAGGTTCTCCTCGGAATTGCATTCGTCGCCGGCGTAGCGCAGGGAGTGGAGCTCGCATCCCTTCCAGAAGGCGAACCGGCACTTCACCTGCACGGCGGCCTCGGTCAGCTCTTCGGCGGTGTAGAGCTTCGATTCGCCGAGCTCCGGGATCACCACCGTGTCGTTTGCCGCGCCGAGGAAAGCCTCGAGGGTCTTGCCGGAGGCTTCGATCTCACGGGCAAGCTCGGGAGAGCCGACGTAGCGGATGTGCCAGGGCTCGTATCCGTAGCCGGTGACATGCTCCATCCCTTCCGTATAGCGGAGGATGAAGCCGTAGTCGGCGAGCTTCGCGTGGATCTTTGCCCACACGTCGGGATACTGAATCATATCCTCGTTGTAGTACACGTCCTCGCCGTCGATGTTGAGGTAGAGGTCCAGGGCCAGGCCGGTGTGGTGCTCGGAGAAGCCGGGCTGAGCCACGGTCTTGGCCGCATAGTCCGCGCCGTATTCCTCGGTGAAGTCGTCCATGATCCGCTGCTGCTCGCTGACGCTGCGGTACGCGGAATCCAGATCGACCTTCACGCCCTCCTCCTCCAGGTCCGCCTTGAGGCCGAGATACGCCCGGTAAGCGTTTCGCTCAACCTCCACGGGATCCCCCAGGGAGTTCGTCGTGGAAACGATGTCGAGATGCTCCTCCCAGTCCGCGGGCAGCTCGTTCTGCTTGTTCACAAGGACCTTGTAGTCCGGAGTGTTCCATTTCGAAACGATCACGAGCTTCGGCTCCCCTTCCGGCACATCGAGGAAGTGGCAGACGGATGCCTCCATGGCGTCCAGCTCCTCCTTCACATCGGCGTTCATCAGCTCGGGGTCGAAGTCGGTGTTTGCTCCGGCCGTCAGACAGTAGACGCCGCCGTCCGATCCCACGGCGTAGATGCCGGGCGTTCCGTCGGCGAATTGCACCTTCACGTACCGGGCGCCGTTCCCCTTGTCGACGATTTCGGCGTCCTCCAGGGTATTCTCCTCCGCGTAGGCCCGGAGCGCCTCCATGTCCTCAAGGCCGAGGGCGTCCAGGGCAAAGAAGCCGGCGTAAAGGCGGGAGCTTTGCCCGAGGAACTTCAGGGTGAAGACATCCTCGAGGGGAACGGCGGTCACGCTGCTGTCCAGCTGAACGGCAAGACCGACGTCCGCGAAGGCATACCAGAGCTTCTCACAGCCGAGGGCCTTCGGGACACGGGAGAGCACCGGCACAAGCTCATAGTCCCGGAGCGCTGCCCGGGGCTTCAGACCGTCCTCCGTGTTCACGAGGATGTCGTTCATCACGGCCCAGTGCATGGCTTCGTCCGCGTAGCCGGAGACCTCCGCCGCGTCCGGAGCGTCGAGGAGGAACATCCACATGCCGGAGAAGCCCTTGTTCAGAGACTGCGCATACCGGTAGATCATCGCCGCGGCCTGCTCCCGGGTCACGGGATCGTCCGGTCCGAAGAGTCCGCTGCCGTAGCCGTTGACGATGCCGTGATCGAGGGCCCAGCGGACCGCCTCGGCAATCCCGCCCTCCTCCGGCACGTCGGTGAACGTATTCTGACTGCCTTCAGCCGTTTCGCCGCTCATGGTATAGAGCGCGTCGAGAAAATCCCCGCGGGTCACGACCTCCCCGGCCGGATCCGCCGCGGACGCCGACACAGCCAGCGCCAGGACCATTAAGATTCCGGCAAGTGCGGAAATCAGTCTTCCATGCTTCATGTTCAGCCTCCAGTGATAAAAAAAATAGATTGAGCTCTGTTTCATTCGCCGAGCCGTTCCCGGATGAAGAACACCTCGGCGTCGCTTGCCGTGACCATCACGCTCTCCTGACGGAAGAACGCGCAGAGGTCCCGGGCGATCTCCCTCACGGTATCCGGTTCCGCGTCCAGCACGGTCAGCACCAGTGTCGTCTCGTCGACGTAGGTCCCGTCGTCGTGGAAATACCCGCCCTCCACCGCGTGGACGGAGAAAGCGGTGCGATAGCTCCGGCATACGTGCTTCAGAACGGACCGGTATTTTTCCGTGTCAAACCGCTGTTCCCGGGACTCGGCGTCCCTGAGTCCGATGTAAATGGCGTACTTCTTCATGACGGTCGTCCTCTCCCGCGGATCATGGATCAATCAGCCGCGCGTTGCTTTTATACTTCGGGTGGTATTTGAGCCGCACCCGCTGTCCCTCGAACAGGTCCAGGGCGGGATTGGACAGGGTGCCCTCCACCTCTTCCCCGTCCTCGGTGCGGTATTTCGCGTAGTAATGAAAGTCACCCTCGCCGGGCTCCCCCTCGTCCTCGATCCGGGAGATCACGCCCTCGGTCTCGATCCCGTGCTCCTCGATCTGCTTCTTGATCCGCTGAGAGAAGAAGAATATGACCGCGCAGATCAGAATCAGTCCCGCCCACAGCAGGATTCCCTTCGTCTCCATCTCCTCACCTCCGATCGTTTTCCGCAGCTTCGCCTTTTGATTATAGCACACGGTACGCGCACCGTCAAGGAAATTTTCCCCGCGGATTGTCCGGCCGGTCCGCTGTGCCGATTCCTGACGGGACAATTCGTCCTGGAATGCGGGGACAGACCTTGAAAAACTCCGCCGTCTATGGTACACTGTTGCCAATAAGCGGAACCCGCGCGAATTCCCGCCGCTTTTCCGGAAAGCCGCGTCGTTTTACGGCATTCCGTTCATCTTTACGCTGTTTCAGCTGTATAGCTGAATTCCGCCGATATGAGGAGGCCTGAGAATGGAAGAACGCGAACAGATATTCCGAAAAAAGACCGTGGACCGCATCTCCTCCCCGGAGCAGATGACGGATTATCTGCGTGTAACGACCCCCGGGATCTGGGCCGTGCTGGCCGCGGTCCTTCTGCTGATGGCCGGCCTGCTGGCATGGTCCGCCGTCGGGACGCTGGAGACCTCCGCGGCCGCGAAGATCGTCGTCGAAGGTCACACGGCGCAGATCGTTCCCACCGGGGCGGGAGAGATTGCAGAGGGAATGCCGCTGCGGATCGCCGGCCAGGAGTTCACCGTTGCCTCCGTTGCGGTTGACGAATACGGAAGATCGTTCGGCGTCGCGGAGGTTCCCCTGCCGGACGGCGTCTACGACGGGGAGGTCGTCACGGAGCGGACCAGACCCATCGATTTTCTGCTGGAAAGCAGGTGAGGCGGACCGTGGCTGAAAGGAAAATCAGGCCGACGCTGAAAAAGGGCGTCGCAAGGGTCCCGGTGGTCATGCAGCTGGAGGCGCTGGAATGCGGCGCGGCGGCGCTGTGCATGGTGGCGGCCTATTACGGAAAATGGGTTCCGCTGGAGCAGGCGCGGCTGGACTGCGGCGTCTCCCGGGACGGGTCCAAGGCAAAAAACATCTATCTGGCGGCGGAGCGGTACGGCTTTGACGTGAAGGCCTTCCGCATGAGCCCGGAGGCTCTCCGGGACGCGGGAGAATTTCCCTGCATCATCCACTGGAACATGAACCATTTTGTGGTATTGGACGGATTCCGGGGAAAGCACGTGTATCTGAACGATCCCGCCCGCGGCACGGTGAAGGTGAGCTGGGAGGAGTTCGACCGGTCCTTCACGGGCGTCGTCATCGTCCCGACTCCGTCGGAGCGGTTCAGACCGGAGGGACATCGGCGGAGCACCGTCGAATTCGCCCGGAAGCGGCTGATCGGAGCGGGGGGTGCCGTGGCGTTCGTCATGCTCACCACGGCGATCTCCTACCTCTTCGGCATCGCGAATTCCGTCACCTCCCGGATCTTCATGGACCGCCTCCTGACGGGGATCAATCCGGAGTGGCTCTGGCCGTTCATCTCCCTGCTGATCCTTCTGGCGGGCGTCCAGCTGGTGGTGGAGTGGGCCAGAACGATCTATTCCCTGAAGATCGACGGAAAAATGTCGGTCATCGGAAGCACGTCCTATATGTGGAAGGTGCTCCGCCTGCCCATGGAATTCTTCTCCCAGCGCATGGCGGGCGACATCCAGTCCCGGGCGGGCACGAACGCCTCCATCGCGGGGACGCTGGTGAACACCTTCGCGCCCATTCTGCTCAACACGGTCATGATGGTGTTCTATCTGGCGCTGATGCTGCGGCAGAGTCCCCTTCTGACCCTGATCGGTCTGGTGACCCTGGTGCTGAACATTCTCATGTCCCGGGTAATCTCCGCCCGGCGCGTCAACATCACCCGGGTGCAGATGCGGGACGCCGGAAAGCTGGAGGCCGCCACCGTCACCTGCATCGAAATGATCGAAACCATCAAGTCCAGCGGAGCGGAGAACGGCTTCTTCGGAATATGGGCCGGGTATCAGGCGTCGGTGAACGCCCAGAACGTGAAGGCCGCCCGAACGAATCAGTTCCTCGGCATGATCCCTGCCTTTTTCTCCACGCTGGCCAACTACGCCGTACTGGTGACGGGCGTGTACCTGACCATGCGGGGCCGGTTCAGCCTGGGTGCGGTGCTGATGTTCCAGGGCTTCCTCGGTTCCTTCATGTCTCCCGCCATGACCCTGGTGAACGCGGGCCAGACCATTCAGGAAATGCGCACCCAGATGGAGCGGGTTGAAGACGTGATGGAATATCCGGAGGACGGGAACGCCGCGAACCGTGATCCGGAGGTTACGGACCTTTCCAAGCTCCGGGGGAATGTGGAGCTGAAAAACGTCACCTTCGGCTATTCGCGCCTGGAGGAGCCCCTGATCCGGGATTTCTCCCTGAGCCTCAAAACCGGTCAGCGGGTGGCTCTCGTCGGCGCGTCCGGCTGCGGCAAATCCACGGTCTCCAAGCTCGTCTCCGGCCTGTATCAGCCCTGGAGCGGGGAGATCCTCTTCGACGGGAAGCCGCGGAGGGCTTATCCCCGGGAGGTCATGACCGGCTCGCTGGCCGTCGTCGATCAGGACATCATTCTCTTCGAGGACACCATCGCCAACAACATCAAAATGTGGGACGACTCCATCGAGGATTTTGAAATGATCCTGGCAGCGCGGGACACACAGCTTCACGACGACATTGTCCGGCTCCCCGGCGGATACCGGCACAGGCTGACCAGCGGCGGGCGGAATCTCTCCGGCGGTCAGCGCCAGAGAATGGAGATCGCCCGGGTGCTGGCCCAGGATCCCACCATCATCATTCTGGACGAGGCCACCTCCGCCCTGGACGCAAAGACGGAATACGAGGTGGTGAACGCCATCCGGGACCGCGGCATCACCTGCATCGTCATCGCCCACCGGCTCTCCACCGTCCGGGACTGCGACGAGATCATCGTCCTGGACCACGGGACCGTGGCGGAACGCGGGACCCACGAGGAGCTGATGAAGCGCGGCGGAATGTACGCGGAGCTTGTATCCAACGAATAAGGAGGCGGCGGCATGGGCTGGTTTGAAAATCAGATCGATCAGAGACGGGCTGCCGACGATCAGCTCCTCGAGGATTCGTTTCTCAAAATCGCCGGCGTGGTGCTGGGACACCGCACGGCCGAAAAGATCGGCGACGAGCGGATCGTCACCAAGAACGCCATCGACGAGATCTTAAAATACTATCACTTCAAGACCGCGGAGCTTCCGGAGAACATCCGGGACGCGGACGCGCAGCTGGACTACTGCCTCAGGCCCCACGGCATGATGCACCGGACGGTGGAGCTGACGGAGGGCTGGTACAGGGACTCCTTCGGCCCGGTCCTCGCCTTCACCAGGGAGACCAATCAGGCGGTGGCGCTCCTGCCCGGCACGGTCAGCGGCTATTCCTTCCGGGATCCGGCGACCGGAGCGCGGGTCCGGCTGAACGCGAAGACCGCCGCTCTGTTCGAGGGGGAGGCCGTGTGCTTCTACCGTCCCCTGCCCCAGAAAAAGCTCGGGATCCCCGACCTGCTGCTGTACATGAAGCGGTGCGTCTCCCTGGGCGACGTGCTCCTTCTGGCGGCCGCGACGCTGGCGCTGACGGCCGTGGGGCTGGTCATGCCGCGGATCACGAAGATTCTGACCGGACCGGTCCTCTCGGCGGGGAGAGCGGACGCCCTCATCGGGATCGCCGTGGCCATGGTCTGCGTCTCGCTGTCCGCCCAGCTGATCTCCGGCATCAAGGGAATGCTCCAGTCCAGGCTGAACCTCAAAACGAGCCTCGGCGTGCAGGCGTCCATGATGATGCGGCTCATGACCCTTCCGGCGAGCTTCTTCCGGACGTACAGCCCCGGCGAGCTGAAGAGCCGCTCCATGTCGGTAAATCGGCTCTGCTCCCTTCTTTTGAACCTCATCCTGGGGGCCGGACTCACCTCCCTCACGTCCCTTCTGTATATGGGACAGATCTTTCGGTTCGCTCCCGCGCTGGTAGTGCCGTCCCTCGTCATCATCCTTGTGACCGTGGGCTTTTCCGCCGCCAGCACTCTGGCGCAGATCCGGATCGACAAGCTGCACATGGAGCACAGCGCGAAGGAAGCCGGCATGAGCTACAGCCTCATCACCGGGGTTCAGAAGATCAAGCTGGCGGGAGCCGAAAAGCGCGTCTTTGCCAAATGGCTGGACGTCTACGCGGAGGGCGCGGAGCTGATCTACAATCCGCCCGCCTTTCTCAAGCTCAACTCCGTGATCTCCACGGCCATCAGCCTGGCGTCCAACATCGTCATGGTCCTTCTGGCGGTGAAGAGCGGCATCGGCCAGTCGTCCTATTTCGCCTTCACGGCGGCTTACGGGATGCTGTCTGGCGCGTTTATGTCCGTTTCGGGCATGGCCCTGTCCGCGGCGCAGATCCGGCCCATTCTCGAGATGGCGGAGCCCTTTCTGAAGACCGAGCCGGAGACGGCGGAGGACAGGGAGATCGTGACGAGGCTCTCCGGCGGCGTGGAGCTGGATCACGTGTCCTTCCGGTATTCCGCGGACGGCCCGTACATCCTCGACGATCTGTCCCTGAAGATCCGGCCCGGCGAATACGTGGCGCTGGTCGGGCGGACCGGATGCGGCAAGTCCACACTGGTGCGGCTCCTGCTGGGCTTCGAAAAGCCGGAGAAAGGCGCGGTCCTCTACGACGGGAAGAACATCGACGCGCTGGACCTCCCCTCCCTGCGGCGGAAGATCGGAACGGTCATGCAGGACGCGGGCCTGTTCCAGGGGGACATCTACTCCAACATCGTGATCACCGCGCCGGAGCTGACCGTGGACGAAGCGTGGGAGGCCGCGGAAAAGGCGGGCATCGTGGATGACATCCGGGCCATGCCCATGGGGATGAACACGCTGGTCTCCGAGGGACAGGGCGGCATCTCCGGCGGGCAGCGTCAGCGCATCATGATCGCCCGGGCCATCGCCCCGAAGCCGAAATTCCTGATTTTCGACGAGGCGACCTCGGCGCTGGACAACCGGACCCAGAGGCAGGTGTCCGATGCCCTGGACAACATGGGCTGCACGCGGCTCGTCATCGCCCACCGGCTGTCCACCATCCGGCACTGCGACCGCATTCTGGTGCTGGACGGCGGCCGGATCGTCGAAAACGGGACCTACGAAGAGCTGATCGCCCAGAACGGCTTCTTCGCCGGGCTGGTGGAGAGGCAGAGACTGGACACCGGGGATAAGGAAGGCTGATCGGGTTGACAAAAACGGGGCTGTGCATGGAAACGTGTACGGCCCCGCTTTTATATGATACTAATCTCATTCTAAAAGGGAAAACGTGGCTTCTTGAAAGAAGCCTGGCAAGAACTTTATAAATACACTGGTGCAGCATTCTTCTCTTCGTGCAGCACGGGGTAACGTGCAGTGCACTTTTTCTGAACTTTGTTTTTTGCACATCTTTGACAGATTGTCTTTTTAAGTTGAGAATAGTATGAGGAAAAAAAGCCGACGCATGCACTCCCTGAAGAAAGAGAACCGCGTCGGCTCCGTCCCTGCTCCGATCCTCGGATCGGCGCGCCGTCAGATGCTCTTCGTCCGCTCCCAGCCGTCCCCGGCGTCGGTGGAATGGCGCACAAAGCGGAAATCGCACATCTTCCCGCCCTGACAGAGGGTTTCGGTCCGGATAAAATCCGTATAGGGCAGGGAGCCGTAGTTGATGACATCCGCGTGACAGCACATGGCCCCCAGCTTCATGAGTCCCCGCTTTCCGAGGATTTTCGCGTAGAGGCACTCGCGGCATTCAAAGTGAAATTCATCTTTCGGATCGTCCCGGTGCCAGGTGTACCGCCAGCCCGCGCCGGAGCCTTTTTTGAAGCCGAAGGGGACGATCTTCTTCATCAGCGGCAGGAAAAACGATTTCCGCGCCAGCTTCTGCATCCCCGAGGGATCGAGAAATTTCCACATCTCCTCCGAGACGGCCCGGTACGCCTCCGCCTCGCTCCTTCCGTGGTTCTGCAGGACCTCGTACAGAGCGATGGAGGTCAGAATCTGCGCCATGTGCTTCTCGTTGCCCTTGTCGCAGAAGGCCCGCTCCTCCTCGAGAAGCTCCGCCATGCGCGCGAGGACCTCAGCCTGTACGTCCCGCTCCAGGGTCGGGAAATGGTTCTGATACCGGCTGACGGATACCAGTCTTTCCGGGGTGTATCGATTCATGAGCCGCTCCTTCTGTCTTTATTTCGAGCCCTTGTCCCGGAGCGCATCCGGATCCCTGTCCCCAAGGATCCAGTAACTGCACTCGGAGCCGCCGTCCGCCAGGATCTGATGCCGGATCAGCTTTCCGTGGGCCGCCCGGCAGGTGAGCTGGTCGATGGCGCACAGGTTGGGGAGGAAATCGATATACCCGTGCCGCCGGGCGAAGTCGTTCAGCGGACAGGTGTCA
>CACYWX010000044.1 GCA_902778205.1 uncultured Ruminococcus sp.
CCTACACCCTCTGGTTCGGAAAGAAGACCACCTCCGTGGAGGAGACGGAGCTGTCCGAGGCCGACCCGGACCCTGACCCGGAGGAGGAGCTGACCGTCCTTGACTCCCTCGGCGTCACCTGGTCCTATCCCACCACGGACGTCATGACCGACGAGGACATTCTCTGGGTGTCCTGCACCGCTCCGGCGGGCGCGGAGGTCACGGCGGACATCGGCGGCATCGTCACCAGTCTTGTCCCCCTGACCCATCCCTCCAAGGACAAAACGGAGGACGGCTGGGTCTACATCTCCTACGGGGCCAACGCGAAGCTCCCCGCGGCTCCGGCGGGCTGCCTGTGGGACTGCGGGCCCGTGCGCTTCACAGCGGTCCATCCGGATTCCGACGAGCCCATGACCCGGGACGGCATCCGTGTGCGGACCCTGGGAGAGGACGCGGGGGTGCCCGTGACGGTGAAATCCGACTACACGGCCCTGAAGATCTCCCGCCAGTCCTCCTATTACAACGACTATACCGTCCAGTCCGCCGGCATGACCGACGACGCCGTTGCCCAGCGGGACGGGTTCTATCTGCTCCGCATGGGCGGCTACGTGGCGGAGGGAGACGTGACGGAGCTGTCCCGGACCCCGATCGATCCGCAGGACCGGGCGGATTACGGGCTGACCGATCCGGAACCGGATGAAGCGGCGGACGATCCCGTTCCGGACGAGGCGGAGGCTGACACTGCGGATCCCGGAGACGGTCCCGATCCCGCCGACACGGATCAGGAAGAGAAAGACGAGAATGAAGAAAAGGACGATCCCGGAGAGGAGCCGGACAGCGGAGCTGATGCGAAACCGGAGGATCCCCCGGCCGTCATCACCGCCGACCTGTACCGCGCCCCCCTGTCTGACCGGGCCGTGGTGCAGTCCGGCGAGACCATAAACCGGGGCCGGGTCACGGAGGTGCTCTTCCATCTGAGCCGGGGCAAAACAGCGGAGGACGGGACCTCCGTCAGCCGGATTATGCCCCCCTACAACGGCTCCGCGGAGGACGGCGTCTTTGTGCTGACCCTTTATTCCGTGGACGGGGAGCGCAGTTCTATTCCGGCCATGGCGGAGAATCCCCTGTTCGATTCGGTGGAGATCATCCCCTTTTCCGACCGGGTGCGGTACGTGTTCGCCCTGAAGGATCCCGTGAACTTCTACGGCTTCGATCTGGAGTACCGGGGAGACGGGGAGGCCGTGCTGATGCTGCGCAATCCCATTCCGGCGGACCTCCGCTCCGAGCGGCCCCTCGAGGGGATCCGGCTGGTGCTGGACGCGGGCCACGGCGGGGACGATCCCGGAGCCTTCGGACCCGTGCGGGCGGGAGCCTCTCTGCAGTCCGACGCGGACGCGGCCTCCCCGGCCTTTTCCAACAGCGAGAAGGATCTGAATCTGGCCCTGGCCCTGGCGGCGGCGGAAAAGCTGCGGGAGCTGGGGGCCCACGTGATCCTGACCCGGGAGGAGGACGTGACCTTCGATCTTCTGGAGCGCGCCGCCCTGCTTGAGCAGATCGAGCCGGACCTCTGCATCTCCCTGCATCAGAACTCCATCGGCTACGCCACAGACATCACGAAGGTCCGGGGAACCCTGGGGCTGTGGTGCGAGGCCGGGGGACAGCTCCTTGCGGACTGCGTGGGCCGGTCCGTGGCGTCCTCCCTGTACCGGAACTACCGGGGCACGGCCTGGCAGGCTCTGGCCATATGCCGCAACCCGAAGTTCCCCTCCGCCCTCATCGAGGTGGGCTTCATGACCTCCGTGGAGGAGTTCGAGTTCATGACCTCGGAGCGCGGTCTGGAGCTGGGCGCCCAGGGCGTGGCCGACGGCGTGATGCGGTATTTCGAGAGAATGGCGGAGTTCGCGGGGGAGTGAAGCTAACCTCAAAGAAAGGGGAAACGCGGCTTCTTGAAATGGAAGCCCGGAGCAGCAAGCTGCTCGGCAAGAACTTTATCATTACACTGGTGCAGCTTCCTTTCCAAAGTGCGGCACGGGGTAACGTACAGCGCATTTTTTGGGGTTCTGTTTTATCATACGCCTAAGTCAGGTTGCTTTTTGATGCTGAGAAGAGTATATAAATTAACGCTCTGTCCCTTCATTTGTCGGGATAGAGCGTTTTTTGTTCAAATATCTGTTGACTGATTTGATAATCGCACATGCGGGAAGCATCGAAGGAATCTGAAAGAATACCTCTAGTTCCTCCGTCAACTCGCACATGCACGCGGGATGCATCAGCTCTGGCGGCAGTAGTTGTGTTGATTCTTTTGGCCGTCAACTCGCACATGCACGCGGGATGCATCTTCAGCTCCACGAAGCACACGCTGAATGTGGCAGTCCGTCAACTCGCACATGCACGCGGGATGCATCCCTCCGCGGGCACCTGGTCCGACTGGACGGAGGTGCCGTCAACTCGCACATGCACGCGGGATGCATCCATACAGGGCCGTGGCCGCCACGTCGCCGTCCACCGTCAACTCGCACATGCACGCGGGATGCATCCAGAACCTCGATCAGCTTGGCAAGGGATCCGTGGGTCCGTCAACTCGCACATGCACGCGGGATGCATCAGGTAGAATCCGAGATCCACCACGCCGCACTCGTCCCGTCAACTCGCACATGCACGCGGGATGCATCGGCGAAATATCCATTTTTCAAGGTGCATCCTTGTGAATAATGTGCAAGGCTATCCGTGTACTAAAAGGCTTCATGTTCGGTTGACGGATTGCTCCGTATGGGCGAAACGTCGCTGACCTTTATTCCACATAGCATTTCCCGCCTTGCAAACCGGATGAACCGGCTTGTCTTTAACGGCGGAGGGACCATGACCGGGACCCTTTCATCAATCATTTCGGGGTGCGAATCCCCTCATTTTTCCTGTATATTTGTGTTTCGCGGGATTATCTGATTCCCATACTGCTTAAATGAGGCTTTTCTTCTGCGTTCAATCTCTCCATTTCCGCGTCATGCAGAAGAGCAAACTGAGGATAGGTCTTTTTACACAGCTTTTTGTCCGGTTCTTCCAGTGTCGGAGCGGCGTTCATAAGAAGGAATGCTGAATACAGGTCTCTTTGTATCTTGTCACCGTTTTTCAGGTGATTCCACCGCTGACCCAGCGTTTTCTTCCTGTATTCGTCCGCGGTATGATCGTACTGGCTTGCCTTGAACGTCCGTGTATTAACTTTGTAGAGATTTCCTCCGACTGATTTCAGTTTGTTTTCCAATATCGTGACAAACATGGACGGCGCGCGATTTGCAAGGGATTTGCCAAACCGTTTCTTTCTGGCAAAACGACCGTTCTTATCAACCTTTGTCTCCTTAGCTCTCCCCTGCAGTCCCTTGAAGTTCATATCTTCGATATAGACCTCTTTTCCAAGGGAAAGAATATGATTTGCCAGACAGATGTGTTCGTATTTCCTTATATCTGCGTTTTTCCGTTCCAGCTCACGGACACGCCCTTCCATACGGAGATAATGCTTTGTCTTAACCCATCGGAGCTTGATTCCCCGTTTGATTGTTCCGTCCGAATTGTAGTTCTGCGGATTCGCCGTCCGGCGGCTTCTGTCCATTTTCCTCTGCAGAGCGGTTTTCTCGGCGTGATTCCGCCTGATTCCCGCCGCAAGCTCCGCCAGCCGGACTTCCGTCGGCGAGGACCAAGCGATTGTCTGGGTTCCGATGTCGATGCCGACGCGATTCTTTCCGACAGGCCGGTATTTTGAAGCCGGTTCCCCCTGAAAAGTGACTTGCAGATAATACTTATAGCGTGTTTTCATCCATTTGCGGACGACCCGCATATTCCTGACAGGCTTTTCCAGCATTTCGGTTTCATAGTCCGTACAAGGATGCCTGTAAGGAAGGACCAGTTTAATCTGATTCGGGCTTTGTCCCCCGCTCCAGATCAGATTCCCATCCTTCAGTCTCATCCCGTTTCCGGCTTTTTTGTTAGCGATGCTGTCAAGTGTCCCCCGCCTGTGGAACCGGATCATCTTCCCGCTTCCATACAGGAACTTATCAAATGCTCTCCAGACGTCCGAAGCAGATCGATGCGATATTTGTGTGGCTATATGGTCCACAAAATGCTTCTGCATGGGCGTCATGTCATTGATAAAGTCATACTCTGAAAAACCAGCCCCTCGTAAAAGCTCCGTCCTCTTTTTGAATAACTGCTTCTTCTCTTTTTCGTCCTTCACGTCCCGAATGGATTTCATCAACCGCTTCCACTCGCGGGTCCTCTTCAGGTTCTCGTACTTTCGAAGTTCCTTTGCAATCAGTGCGTTTTTCAGTTGTTCCATAATCCGGAACCGGGTTTCAATGATGTGCTCCTGCCACGGCTCCGTCAGAAGGGGCAGTGTCAAAACACAGCAGTTCTGTTCGGTTTTTGCCATTGCCTCCTCCTTGCGGTTTGATTGCGTTTCTATTATACCGTGTTCATCCGATCTTGTCAATACCTTTTCGCATAGGGTGCAAAACCTTTCCTGTTTTTTCCGAACATGTTCCCATACCGGTCCGGAATGCCGTCACGTTCTCTTACCCGGACAGCCGTTTTTTTCATCCGAATCCTCTCCCCCGCCCTTGCCAACTCCCCCATTCTGTGCTACAATCAAACTACCGAATCCTTCGTCATCAGGAGGCATCCCATGGCATATTATGTAAGCAAAAGCGGCGCGGATACGAATCCCGGCACGGAGGGCGCGCCCTTTCTGACCCTGGCCCGGGCCCAGCGGGAGGCGCGGCTTCATCCCGGCTCCGAGGTGCGGGTCCTGCCGGGCGAATACCGGGAATCCCTTCGTCTTCAGCCGGAGGACGGCGGCACCCGGTGGATCGGCGACCGGGACGCGGTGCTGACGGGAGGGCTGAGCATCCCCGCCTCCGCCCTGTCTCCCGTATCCTCCGAAATCGCGGAGCGGCTGACCCCCGAGGCGGCGGCGCACACCCTCTGCGCGGACCTGACGGCGTTCGGCCTGGGACCGGAGGACTGGGGTCCGGTCTGCGTCATCGGCGGCTTCCACACGGCGAACCGGTATGACGACGCGCCCCTGGGCACCAATCTGGAGGTCTTCTCCGGGGACCGCCGCATGACCCTGGCCCGGTATCCCAACGAGGGCTATCTGAAGCTGGACGCCGTCATGGACGTGGGCGAGGTCAACGAATTCCCGCCCCAGAACTACTGGAGGTGCAACAACGGCATCCGCAATCCCCGGGGCGGCTGCTACATCCTGGATCCGGCGACGAACGAGCGGATCAAGGGCTGGAGGAAACCGGAGACCGCCTGGGCCTTCGGCTACTTCATGTGGGACTGGGCCGACTCCTCCACCCCCGTGACCTTCTACACCCCCAACCGGGCCATGTATCCCCGCTACGTCAGCAACTACGGAGCGCGGGCCGGGGCGCTGTACTACCTCTACAACGTGCTGGAGGAGCTGGATTCCCCCGGCGAATACTGGCTGTACCGGGAGCGCGGCATCCTGTATGTCTGGCCCCTCTCCGACGGGGACAACATCTCCCTGTCCCTCTCGAAAAAGCCTCTGATCCGCGGGACCGCGGACAACGTCACGGTGGAGGGCTTCACCCTGACCGCGGCCCGGGCGGACGGCGTCCGGCTGAAGGGCTCCGGGATCACCCTGAGGAATATCCTCGTGAAGAACGTGGCGGACCACGGCATCGTTCTGACCGGCTCCGACAATCTGGTTGACGGATGTGAGATCACCCGGACGGGACGGGGCGGTGTCTATCTCACGGGCGGTGACCGGAACACCCTGACCCCCGGGAACAGCCGGGTGGAGAACTGTTTTATCCACGACTACTCCGAGGTGTACCAGACCTATCAGTGCGGCGTGTCCCTCCAGGGCGTCGGAAACGTCTGCGCCCACTGCGAGATCTGCGGCTCCCCCCACATCGCCGTCGTCTACGGCGGGAACGACCACCTGATCGAATACAACGACATCCACGACGTGGTGCTCCACTCCAGCGACGCCGGGGCGATCTACGCGGGCTTCGACTGGTGCGGCCACGGGACCGTGATCCGGTACAATCTGCTCCGCCGCATCGGGGCGAACGGCTTCCGTCCCGACGGGATCTACTGGGACGACGGACAGAGCGGGCAGACCGCATACGGGAACGTCATCGTCGGCGTGCCGAAGAACGGATTCCTGGCGGGCGGAGGCTTCGAGAACACCATCCGGCACAACCTGATCGTCGGGGACGGGGAGAATCCCATCCAGTACGACGACCGGAACCGGGACGGCTTCGTCAACGGCGGATGGGCGAAGCAGGCGGTCAACACCCCGGACGCCCCCCACTGGCAGAAGCTCCGCGCCACCCCCTATCTCTCGGAGCCCTGGCGGAGGAAGTACCCCTCCCTCGGCCGTCTGAAGACGGACTTCTCCGATCCCGACGATCCGGACTTCCCCATCAACCCCACGGGCGCGGAGGTGACGGACAACGTCATCATCCATCCGGAGGGGAAGCTGGGCCGCATCGCCGACTCCGTGTACCGGTACGGGAAGGTGGAGAACAACCGGATCTTCCGCACCCCGGAGGAGGCCGGCTTCGACCCGGAGACCCTTCGCTTCACCCGCCTGCCGGAGAACTTCCCGGAAATCCCCGTGGAGCGGATCGGAAGGAGAAAGCCGTGACCGTGCGTCCGGTCCGATCCCGTCCATTTCCTTTGTTTCCATCTTTTTCTTAAAATTCCGACAATCGCTTGACAATCCCCTCCCCCTGCGGTATAATGACTGTGTACAGAAATTCTACAAAGGAGTATCATCATGAAGAAAACCCTTCGTGTGATTTCCGCTGTCCTTCTTGCCGCGATGCTGGGAACGGCCGCCGTCGTGCCCGCCTCCGCCAAGACCCTGTTCGTCAGCCAGGAAGTCGCCACCTATGTTCCCAACTCGCCGAAGGCCTACGAGCCCCGCAATCCCGCCACCGCTCCCGGCTCCGTGGTCTACACCCGCGAAACCGCCACCTACACCTCCGTGGTCCAGCTGCCCGACTGCCGCCCCGATTACTGCGGCTGGGGCTGGTACCGTCCGTCCTGCGGCGAGATCCTCCGCGGCGGCTGCTACTACGGCGTGGACGAAGGCCGCCGGTACGTGAACGACTACTTGGACGCCAACGCCTACAACACCATCATGCTGGTGGGCGACCGCCGCAGCTTCTGTGACGGCGCGTACTACTACTCCACCGATCCCTCCGTCTGCTACTACGACTACTCCTGCGGCTGCCTGGTGGGCAAGACCGACGGCACCGCCCATGTGTACGTCTACACCAGAGGCGGCGTTCCGATCACCCGTCTGGACGTGAACGTGCGCCGCGAGCTGCCCGGCGAAAAGAACGCCGACACCCTGATCCTCACGCCCGACAACTGGAACCCCTCCGTGGGCGGTACCTCCTGCATCGGCGTGCGGTCCAGAAGCGGCAAGGTCTACAACGACATCGTCTTCACCATCACCAAGGGCTTCGGCCGCGCCTGCATCGGCGAGACCAGCGGCATCCTGTCCGGCCTGGGCAGCGGCACCGTCATCGTCAAGGCTTACAGCAAGTCCAACGACCGGATCTTCGGCGAAACCTTCCTCTACGTGGGCGGCTACACGGCTTCCGTGTACGACGGCTGCTGGAACACCTGCCGGGACGGCATCTGCGTCTCCAACTGGGGCTATGACGTGTACGACATCTGCGGCGTCAATCCCTCCTATGTGACCGGCTGGATCCGCACCGACGGCATCTGCATCCCCGTGGTCAGAATGGTTCCCGCCACCCAGACCAATCCCGACGGCTCCAAGACCGGCACCATGATCCTGACGGGCGACTCCCTCTCCTATCTGGATCTGCTCCGCCTGGCCTACGGCGACCGCTGCAACGTGTCCACCGTCATCGGCGCGTACAATCTTGACCGGTACAACTGCCCCGGCATCGTGTACAACGCCTATGACTACCGGACGATCCTGCTCGGCGCCATCCTGGGCCTGATCAAATAAGCAAACTCTCCCTTCCCTCTCTCCGCTCACCGGAGGGAGGGATTTTTTCATGTTCGCGCCGGTTCTTGATTTTCTCCCCGGTTTATGATATGATGGAGAAAAACAGAGCGGGAGGCCGGAGAGATGGGCGCTGAGGATATGGAATGCAGGGGATTCTCCGGAAAAATCCGGCGCGTCGGCGCGGTCATCGTGGGAAGCGGAGCCGCCGCCTTCAACGCCGCCCTCTCCCTCAGCCGTCTGGGCGTCCCGGCGGAGGAGATTTTGATGGTGACGGAGGGCGTCAGCATGGGCGCGTCCCGCAACACCGGCTCCGACAAGCAGACCTACTACAAGCTCTCCACCGGGACGAACGTCTCCGACTCCGTCATGGACATGGCCCGGGATTATTTCGCCTGCGAATCCATGCACGGGGATCTGGCCCTGACCGAGGCGGCGGGATCCCTCCGTGGCTTCTTCCGGCTGGTGTCCCTGGGCGTTCCCTTCCCGGCGGACCGCTACGGAGAGTACACCGGCTACAAGACCGACCACGATCCCCGGATGCGGGCCTCCTCCTGCGGTCCTCTCACCTCAAAGCGCATGACCGAGGCTCTGGAGGAGGCCTGCCGGAGGGAGCGCATTCCCCTCTCCGACGGACGGCGGGCGGTTCGCATCCTGTCCGACGGAGGACGCGCGGCCGGCATCGTGACCGTGGGGGAGGCGGACGTGACAGCGGACAATCCGGCGGGCCTCTCCGCGGTCCTCAGCGGGGCGGTGGTCTGGGCAACGGGCGGTCCCTCGTCGGTCTACGGCGCGTCGGTGTACCCGGAGAGCCAGACCGGATCCCTGGGGGTCCCCATGCTGGCCGGAGCGGGCTCGTCCAACCTGACGGAGTCCCAGTACGGCATCGCCTCGGTGGATTTCCGCTGGAACCTGTCGGGCTCCTATCAGCAGGTTCTGCCCCGGTATATCTCCGTGGACCGGGAGGGCGTCGAGCGGGAATTCCTTCCGGAGGCCCTGGGCTCTCCGGAGGCCGCCGTCCGCGCGCAGTTTCTGAAGGGCTACCAGTGGCCCTTCAATCCCGAAAATATCGGAAACCGGGGCGGCTCCCGCTCCTCCGAGGTGGACATCGCCGTGTACCGGGAGCGCTCCCTGGGCCGGGAGGTGTATCTGGACTTCCGCCGGGGTCCCTCCCTCATAGAGGAGCGCGGCCTGACACCGGAGACCGCGGGGGAGGAGGCGTACCGGTATCTGGAGGCCGGAGGAGCGCTGGGGGAGACTCCGGTGAAGCGGCTACGGCAGATGAACGAGAAGGCCTACCGCCTGTATCTGGACCACGGCATCGATCTGGAGCGGGTCCCTCTCCGCGCCGCCGTCTGCGCCCAGCATCTCAACGGCGGGTTGTCCTGCACGATCTGGTACGAAAGCCCCGATCTGCCCGGGCTCTATCCCGTGGGAGAGTGCGCGGGGGTGTTCGGCGTCAAGCGGCCCGGCGGCTCGGCCCTCAACTCCACCCAGGTCAGCTCCCAGCGGGCGGCGGAAAAGATCGCCTTTGAAAAGCGGGAGCCGCCGGAGCTGTCCGGAAATCCCGCCCTGACGGCTCAGCTGGAGGAGGCGGCGTCCCTGAGACGGCTCACGGGAGGGGACCTCGGCGCGGAGGACATTCTGGCCCTCATGCGGGAGGAGGGACTGTGCCACGACCGGTGCGCAGCGTTTCTGCGGGACCGTGACGAATGCGTCCGGCTCATGGAGGAGACCAACCGGGCTCTGCGGGAGCTGCCGGAGCTACGGGTGCGGGATTTTCGGGCGCTTCTGGCCCTCATGATCCGTGCCGACACCCTGGCCGCCCGGTACGCCATGCTGTCCGCCATCACGGCTTACATCGACGACGGAGGCCTGTCCCGGGGCTCCTGCCTGATCGAGGGTTCGGAGGGGATCGACACCGCTCACCGGGGACTAGTGCTGGAGACCCGGATCGCGAGGAAGCGGGACGGAGGACTTGCGGCGGAAAACCGGTTCGTCCCCGTGCGGCCCATCCCACAGACGGACAACTGGTTCGAGAACGTATACAACGCCTATGACGCCGGGGAACGGTTCACAGAAGCCGCCCCGTCCGAGGACCGGAAGGAGGATTCAGCCGGATGACCATCGAAACCTTGACCTGCGAACGGCGGGACCGGGGACATCAGCCCTGGCTCCTCTCCGCCGCCCGGATCCTTCCGGACCGCGCGCCCCGCTTCTGCGTACAGCTGATCCACGGCTTTTCCGAGCGAAAGGAGCGGTGGTTCCCTCTGATGCGCTTCTTCGCGGCCTGCGGAGGCGTCGCTCTGATCCACGATCTGCGGGGCCACGGCGCTACCGCTCCGGAAGGGGAGATCAGACGCCCGGAGGACGCCCTGGCCGATCCGGGGTACGATTACGGGATCCTCATGGACGACATCGACACCGTATACGCCATGTACGGCGATCCCTCGGGCGAGGCGATCCCGGATCCCGCGGCGTACCGTCCCCTTCCCCGCTTTCTGCTGGGCCACAGCATGGGAGCCCTGGCAGCCGCCCTGTACGCCGCGCGCCGGTCCTTTTCCGTCGACGGTCTGATCCTGTCGGGACTGCCCCACAGCGAGCCCATGGTGTCCCCCGCCCTCTTCGGACTGGGCGTCATGAGCCTGTTCGGGGGAGACGCCTCCGTGCCGAAGGGGCTGAACCGACGGGCCTTCACCCGCTTCAACCGGACCTTTGTGCCGGAGCCGGAGTCGGACGGGCAGTTTCTCTGGCTGACCAACGACCTCGCGGTCCGTCAGGCCTTCGCCGCCGATCCTCTCTGTAATCGTCCCCATCCCCTGGGGGATTACAGAACCCTTCTCCGGATGGTGCGGGACGTGTGGCGGCCCTCCACCTGGGACAAGCCCTCGGACATCCCCGTCCTGCTGATGGCGGGGGAGCGGGATCCGGTGGCGGGAGGGGACGCGGCGGTGATCAAGGCCGGGCGGTTCCTCTCCGACATGGGCTTTTCCTCCGTGGACGAGCGCATGTACCGGGATCTTCGCCATGAGATCTTCATGGACGAGGGACGGCAGACGCCCTTCGCCGACGCGGCCCGGTTCTGTCTGACCCATCTTCCGGCGAAGGCTCCGGCAAGCGGCCCACCGGGAGGTCCGGCTGAAAAACCGGCATCCGGGGAGGACGGGGCTTCATGACCTTCCGAAGCGGCGGGACCTCGGAACGGTTCCGCGTCATGAAGCCGTTTTTCAGGCGGCTCAGACAGGCCGTCCTGATCCTTCTCCAGTGCACCTGGGGCCTGCCGCAGACCATGATCGGACTGGCGGTCTTTCTCCTGTGCCGGAAAAGAGGCCGCCGCTCCTTCCTCATGGAAACGGCGGTCTGTACGGAGTGGAACAGGCGGGACGGGGTGTCCCTGGGGCTGTTCTTCTTCTGCCCGGCGAACGGCGGCATCCATCTCCACGAATACGGCCACACCTTCCAGTCCCTGATGCTGGGACCCTTCTATCTGGCGGCGGTCTCCCTTCCCTCCCTGCTTTGGGCGGGGCTTCCGGTGTTCGAGCGGTACCGCCGGGAAAGAGGTGTCCCCTACTCCCGCCTCT
This sequence comes from uncultured Ruminococcus sp., assembly GCA_902778205.1. Classification (GTDB taxonomy): domain Bacteria; phylum Bacillota; class Clostridia; order Oscillospirales; family CAG-272; genus UMGS1696. The sequence continues at coordinate 11,572 of CACYWX010000044.1, forward strand.
ACTGCGAGAGCTGGGCGGACCGGCTGGGATCCCGGTACCGGTTCCGCCGGGGTCAGCCTTTGATGCGCGTCTCCAACCGGCGGGACGAGAAGAACTGAACCGATGCGGGATCCGCATATATAGAACTGCGCCTCACACGACGGTGAAGCGCAGTTTTTTCAGTTGACCGCACGGCGCGGTTTTTTCCACGCTCATTCGCACAGCGGCAGCTCCGTGATGCGGATGTCCGTGGAGCCGTAGGGGATGAATTCCACGGTGGTCAGCGGTCCGACCGGCATGGCGGACAGGGGCTTTTCCCGGGCGATCATCCGGTATTCGCTCTCGTAGCCCCAGTTGATCCGGTATACCGGCACCTCCAGGGTCACCGGGGCGTTTTCCGGCGCGAAGGGCAGATCTCCGGTCTCCCCGGTCTCCCGCACGCCGACGCCGCGTCCGTCGAGAGAGGCCAGCGCGTACTGCCATTCGGTGGTGGGACGCACCTCCCAGTCGCAGTACGGGAATTTCCGCTCCACGCCGTTCCTCTCGTATTCCAGCTTCGTCCAGTCCTCCCCGATCTTCAGGGCGTAGACCAGCGGGCCGCGCTCCAGGCTGTAGAGCCCCGTGGGACGCTTCACGAACCTCGCCTCGAAGGAAAGCCGCATGGTGACGACGGACCGGCCCTCCCAGACCCGCTTCAGGGTCAGCAGGGTCCCGGGCTCGGCCTCTTCCCCGTCCACCAGGGCAGCGGACGCGGTCCCCGGGATCCGGAGGGTCAGGGCGAATTCCGCCGGAGAGGCCGTCTCCACGATGAAGTTCACCTCTCCGCCGAAGGGATAGAGGGTGTCGCACTCCACGCTCACCGGGACGCCGCCGATCTCCGTCTTCAGCGCGCAGGGAGCCGGTACGCTCACGGTGATCCCGTCCTCGGAGCGCATGAGCAGGGACCGGGCGAACTTCGGCCAGGCCTGGTTGAAGTTTGCGGTGCAGCAGCCGTAGTTGGGCTCCAGCCCGTACAGATGGGACTCGGCGGAGTTGGTGCCGAACACCACATGGGCGGGATCCAGCTTCACGCAGGCCGGCTGGTTGGTCATCTGATCGTACTGATGGCCCCACATGTCCGGCGTCACCGTGGCAGGGAAGGCGTTGAAGGCCAGCTTCTCCAGCCGGTCGGACCAGACGGGATTGCCGGTCAGGGCGAAGAGGACCTCGTAGGAATACATGGCCTCCGCCACGCCGCAGAGCTCGGTGCCCTGAATGGGGGAGAGTCCGGACAGGCACTCGTCGCCTGTGAAATGCCCGACGGCCGTGCCGTGGTACTCGAAGAGCTGAGCCAGCATGTACTCGGAGAAGGAGTCGTCCGCCTCGCCCGAGGGATCGTCCAGCAGGGAGGCCAGCGCCCCCTCCTTGACTGCCATGCCCTGGTTCACCACATGGGTCTCCCACTGCCATTTCCGCTCCGGGACCTTGTACTGCCAGTCGGCGTAAATGGCTTCGTAGTTCATGCCCTGCTTCCGGAGCAGACGCCCCAGATCCAGCAGCCACTCCTCCGGCTCCAGCTCGTACAGGCGGAAAATGGGGATCAGGCACTCGAACCACCGGGAATGGGCCCAGCTGAAGATCGGGTGCGCCTGAATGTGTTCGTAGAGATTCTTCAGCGAACGGCGCACCGCATCCGGCACCCGTTCGTCGCCGGAGCAGTCGTAGTACAGCATCAGCACCTTGTCGATGAGGTAGAGGGCCCACATGTCGTAGCCCGCCCGCTCTTCGTCGGAACAGGGGCAGATC
>CACYWX010000045.1:0-13202 GCA_902778205.1 uncultured Ruminococcus sp.
GCCGGGCGACCCGGGTGGGAGAGGACACGACGCTGTCCCAGATCATCCGCATGGTCTCCGAGGCCGCGGCCACCAAGGCTCCCATCGCCCGGATCGCGGACAAGGTCTCCGGGATCTTCGTCCCGGCGGTCATCGGCATCGCCCTCGTCACCACGGCGGTCTGGCTGATCCTGGGCCGTCCGGTGGGCTTCGCCCTGGCCCGGGGGATCTCGGTGCTGGTCATCAGCTGTCCCTGCGCCCTGGGGCTGGCGACGCCCGTGGCCATCATGGCGGGAAGCGGCGTCGGCGCGAAGAACGGCATCCTCTTCAAGACCTCCGCGGCTCTGGAGGAATGCGGCCGGATCCGGATCGTCGCTCTGGACAAAACCGGCACCGTCACCCGCGGCGAGCCGGAGGTCACGGGGATCTATCCCGCGCCGGGCGTCGGTGAGGACGAGCTGCTTCTCTGCGCCGCGGCTCTGGAGAAGAAGAGCGAGCATCCCCTGGCCCGTGCCGTACTGAAGCGCGCCGAGGGTCTGGACCTGCCCGATCCGGAAGACTTCCGGGTCCTGCCGGGCAGCGGTCTGGAGGGCACGGTGGGCGGCGCCAGGATCGCGGGAGGAAGCGGGAGGTTCATCCGTTCCCTGCCCGGCCTGCGCATGGACAGCTCCCTTGACAGCCTGCCCGACGCTCTGGCGGAGGAGGGGAAGACGCCCCTGTTCTTCGCCCGTCAGACCGGGGACGGCTGGACGCTTCTCGGCGTGATCGCCGCGGCGGACGCCATCCGGGAGGACAGCGCGGCGGCCATAGAGGAGCTCCACGGCATGGGGATCCGCACGGTGCTTCTGACCGGGGACAACGAAAAGACCGCCCGCGCCGTGGCCCGTCAGGCCGGGATCGATCCTCGGGACGTGGCGGCGGGCGTGCTCCCGGACGGCAAGGAGGCGGTGATCCGGTCCCTGAAGGAGAAGGGCCGGGTCGCCATGGTGGGGGACGGCATCAACGACGCGCCCGCCCTGACCCTGGCCGACGTCGGCATCGCCGTGGGAGCCGGAACGGACGTGGCCGTGGATGCCGGAGACGTGGTCCTCATGAAGAACTCGCTCCGGGATGCCGCCGCCGCCGTCCGTCTCAGCCGTGCGACGCTCCGGATCATCCACGAGAATCTGTTCTGGGCGTTCTTCTACAACTGCATCGGGATCCCGCTGGCGGCCGGCGTCTTCATCGGGATCACCGGCTGGCAGATGAACCCCATGTTCGGAGCGGCGGCCATGAGCCTGTCCAGCTTCTGCGTGGTGACGAACGCCCTCCGGCTCAATCTGGTGAAGCTCTACGACCCGTCGAAGGACAGAAAACCGAAGGATTCCGTCGAGGGACCTCTGCTTGAGGAAAACGCCCCGGCGGATCAGATAAACACAACCGAAAAGGGGGAAAACAGCATGAAGAAAGTCATGAAGATCGAGGGCATGATGTGCCAGCACTGCGAGGCCCGGGTGAAGAAGGCCCTGGAGGCCGTGGACGGAGTCGTCTCCGCCGCGCCGGACCACGAGAAGAACGAGGCAGTCCTTGAGCTGTCGAAGGCCGTCTCCGACGAAGCCCTCACCGCCGCCGTCACCGACGCGGGCTACGAGGTCAAGGGGATCGCGTAAGCTTCCGGACCGCAGTCCGAATAAAAACCGGCTCCGCCCGCACGGTTCGTTCCGTGTGCTGCAGAGCCGGTTTGAAGTTTAAGGGGCTGTCGCAAAACAGTTCAAAAGTTTTCGTCCACCTTTTTCAAAAGGTGGCAGGGTCCAGGGGCAGCGCCCTGGTCGACCTCCGCAGAGGTCGAAACACTCAAGACTTCCAAAAGAGTTCCTCTTTTTGCTTCTTTTTCTCCTCGATAAAGGAGAAAAAGAAGGATGAACACTTCTGAATCACAATAGGACTGTCGCATTTTCTCCATTTCTGAAGTTAATACGTCAGCCCCTTCACCTCTCCCCGGCCGTCAGGGCGATAAGCTTCGCCCGGTCGTCGTCGTCCGCGGCCTTGTTTCTGCGCACCGCGCCGCATTTGCGGCATCGGTGGGTGATGACAAAGCCGCGCTTCGGATCGGGATCGGCCCGGACCGGATCCATGATCCCGCCACAGTCCGCCGCACGGTCCCCGGGATTCACGTCCAGATGGAGGGAGCAGAGACAGCGCGGGCAGTGGTTCCGGGAGGTGTACCGCAGGGGCGGCACGTCGGATCCGCAGTTTTCGCACACGAATCCGGAGTCGTTTTTCGTAAAGCGTTTGATTTCCATTGTTTCCGTACGGCCCGTCCTTTCCGTCACAGCGCGGCGTACCACAGGGCCCCGGGCACGACCTCGGCGAGAACCGTTTTATCCTCTCCGGTGGGAAAAACCTCCCCGTCCAGGCAGAACCAGTCCGGTCCCTCCACCGTCATGCGGGAACAGCGGATAAACTCCAGGACTCCCCGGAATTTGTCCTTCAGGTTCCCCTCCTCGTCCATGTAGGTGCCGGCGCGGTAGTATCCCACCAGCTTCACGAAGGTGCGGCGGCTGACGTCGTTCACCACCAGCGCGTCCAGATACCCGTCCGTCACGTCCGCCAGGGGCAGGGCGTTGAAGCCTCCGCCGCAGTGGGAGCCGTTCCCCGCCGCCGTCAGAAGGATTTTCTGACGGAAGGTCCGGTCCGGGAGGCTCTCCCCGTTCTCCGGCGACACGCAGTGCTCCATGCGGATGCGGACGTCCGTGGTCTTTTTCACCGCCAGCTCCTTCGCCACCCCGGCGATGTAGGCCAGACTGCCGCGGATGGGGGTTTTCCTCCGGATGGCGACGGTCTGCCGCACCACGGAGCAGTCGAAGCCGATGTTCATCATGTTGGCGAAGTACCGGACCTCCCCTCCCGCCTCGGCTCGCACGAGGTCGATCCGCACGGGCTCGTACTTCGGGAGCTTTCCGGAGTCGTTGACATGAGTCGAGAAGTCGTTGCCGCTGCCGGCCGGGACCACGGAGAGACAGGCGGTTTCGTTCTGTCCGGAAGCCATGATGCCGTTCACCGCCTCGTATACCGTCCCGTCCCCGCCGTACACCACGATATGGGCAAAGGGATCCCGCGCCAGGGTCTCTCCGATCAGCTCCGCCAGACGGCCGGGATGATCGCTTTTCAGAAGCTCCCCGCCGGTCCTCTTCACCGCCTCCTCCGCCGCGGCCAGATGCCGTCCTCCGCCCGCCGCGGGATTGGCGATGTGGATCTGCTTCCGCTCCGTCAGGGGAAGTGTGGTCCGGTTGTCGGAGATTCGCACGTTCATCGGTCATGTCCTCCGGAATGAATGGATTGAGTCAAATTCCCGGCGCGGCGGATCAGTTCTGCTTCTGCACCAGCTTGTATTCGTCGTAGAAGCGGTAGTAGGGGCAGGCATGGCGGGAATCGGCGCGCTCCCGGTACGCCTCGTCCTCGTCGATGCTGACGGTACAGCCCATCTCTCCGCTCTCGTCCAGCACGTCGTAGTAGAGGCAGGTCTCGCAGGGTCCGCTCCGATCCGCCGCACCGTCCCTCTTCCGGGATTTTCCGGAACCCGCGGCTGGTTTTCTTCCGCCCTTCATGTCCATGATACAGTCCGGCCCTCCTCGGCCTTCTTCTGCGCCAGAAGACTCAGCTCCGCGGCCTTGAAGGCGTGGGCCTGGGTCATGGCGGTCTCCGTCCTCTCGAGGCAGTCCCGGATCAGCCGCCCGAAGAAGGGACAGCCCGTCAGCCCGGAGGCGTTCACGTACTGCTCCCCGGCTCCGTTCACCAGGAACACATGGTCGTGCCCGGGACGCTCCGCCGCCACGTCGATGAATTTCCGCATCTCGATATAACCCTCCGTCCCGAGGATCAGGGTCCTGCCGTCGCCCCAGGTCCTGAGTCCTCCCGGCGTGAACCAGTCCACCCGGAAATATCCCGCGGTGCCGCGCTTCCCCGTCAGGGCGCAGTCGCCGAAGTCGTTCAGCTCCGGATACTCCGGGTGGCCGTAGTTGCCGACCCTTGCCGCCGTCACCTCCGCGTCCTCTTCCCCGGCGAAGAACAGGTACTGCTCCGCCTGATGACTGCCGATGTCGCAGAGGATGCCGCCGTATTTCTCCCGGTCCCAGAACCAGGCGGGGCGGCTCTCGGGCGGTCCGATCCGATGGGGCCCGAAGCCGGACACGCTCACCACCCGTCCGATCTCTCCCGCCGCGATCATGCGCTCCGCCAGCACGGAGGATTCCGTATGAAGCCGCTCCGAATAGTACACCATATATTTGCGGCCCGTGGCGGCGGTCTTTATCCTCGCGGCCTCCAGCTGTCCGAGGGAGGTGAAGGGAGCCTTGTCCGTGAAGTAGTCCTTGCCGCAGTCCATGGCACGCAGCCCCAGGGCGCACCGCTCCGATGGGACCGCCGCCGCCGCGATGAGCCGGGTTTCCCCGTCCTCCAGGACCTCTTCCTCGCACCTTGCCGCCTTTGCCTCCGGATTCCGGCGGAGGAAGGCGGCCACCTTGTCCGGATCCGGATCCCAGACATATTTCAGCTCCGCCCCGGCCTCCTTCAGACCGTTTACCATGCTGTAGATGTGCCCGTGGTCCAGCCCCACCGCGGAGAATTTGAATTCACCCGGTTCCGCGGCCCTCCCCGGCTTCTCGCCGGACGCCCATCTGCGCCCGTCGACGCTGAGATACGCCATGTCCGCGCCCTCCCCGATTTCTTTTTATCTGGTATTATAGCACACGCCCCGCCGGATTTCAACCCGCAGCCTTGATTTCGGAGGACCCGTCTGGTATAATAAGGATGGATTACCGGCACGGAGGGCTCTCAATGGAACGGATTGAAAACAGCGCGGCGGAAGCGGTACAGACGGACAGCGTATCCGGCATCGTGGAAACGCTGATCTATCAGAACGAGGAAAACGGCTACACCGTCTGCGAAATCGAGGACACCGCCGGGAATCCCGTCACTGTCTGCGGCATCATCCCCTATCTCACCGAGGGGGACCGCATCACCGTCCGGGGCTCCTGGGTCACCCATCCCACCTACGGACGGCAGTTCAAGGCGGAGAGCTTCGACAAGACCCTGCCCGCCGAGGAGGGGGACATCCTGCGCTATCTGGCCTCCGGAGCCGTGAAGGGCGTCGGTCCGAAGACGGCCCAGAAGATCGTGGAGACCTTCGGAACGGACTCCTTCGACGTGATCTCGAACCACCCGGACTGGCTGGCGGAGCTCCCCGGCATCACCCGGAAAAAGGCCGACGCCATCTCCGAAAACTTCAACGCCATCTCCGGCGCCCGCTCCGTCATGATGTTCTGCCGGGACTTCTTCACCCCCCAGACCGCCATGCGGATCTATAAGAAATGGGGCGGCGCGGCGGTGGACCGGATCCGGCAGAATCCCTACCGCCTGTGCGAGTCCTTCACCGGCATCAGCTTCCGCCGGGCGGACCAGATCGCCATGAGTCTCGGCCTGGACGCCTCCTCGGAGGAACGCCTGCTCCACGGGGCGGTCTACGTGCTCCGGAACGAGGCGGTCCGCTCGGGCCACACCTGCCTCCCCTACGGCGACCTGATCCGCTGTACCCTGGACCTGCTCTTCGGAGACGCCGCGACTCCGGAAAACGCCCGCTCCGTGGCCGACGCCGTGGACAGGGGCATCGCGGACCTGAAGCTGATCCCGTACAACCCCGCCGGCGGGGACGGGACCTCCTACGTATTCGACGCCCGGTACTACAACGCCGAGACCTACACGGCGAAGAAGCTGGCCGAGCTGAACCGGACCTGCCCCCGGATCTCCCGTGCCGACGTGGTGCGCCTCATCGAAAAGAGCGAGGTCCAGTCCGCCGTGGTCTACGCCCGGGCTCAGAAGGAAGCCCTGCTGTCCGCCCTGGAGGAGGGGGTCATGATCCTGACGGGAGGTCCCGGCACCGGCAAGACCACCGTCATCAAGGGCCTCATCTCCATATTCTCCTCCCTGGACATGGACATCGTCCTGGCGGCTCCCACCGGACGGGCGGCCAAGCGCATGAGCGAAGCCACCTCCTGGGAGGCGAAGACCATCCACCGCCTCCTGGAGATGGATTTCGGCGGGGAGGGCGAAGGAGACGGCCTGCCGGACGACGCGCGCTTCATGCGGGACGAGGCCAATCCCCTGGACGCAGACGCCCTCATCATCGACGAGGCCTCCATGATCGACGTGACCCTGATGGAATCCCTGCTCCGGGCCACCAAGCGCGGGGCGCGGCTGGTGCTCATCGGGGACGCGGACCAGCTGCCCTCCGTGGGAGCCGGGAACGTGCTGGGGGACCTCATCGCCTCCGGGAAATTCGCCACGGTGCGCCTCACGGAGATCTTCCGCCAGGCCGGGGAGAGCCTCATCATCGAGAACGCCCACCGGATCAACGAGGGTGTGATGCCCGTGCTGGACCGGGTGGACGCGGATTTCTTCTTTCTCCGCCGCCAGACGGAGGAGGGAATCCGGGACACGGTCTGCGATCTGGTGGCCAACCGTCTGCCCCGCTCCTACGGCGAGGACTTCCGGAAGAGGATCCAGGTGCTGACTCCCTCCCGCAAGGGCCTCTCCGGCACGGATTCCCTCAACGCCGCCCTCCAGTCCCTCCTGAATCCCCCGTCGCCGGGCAAGGCGGAGCGGAAATCCCGGGACCGGGTGTTCCGGGTGGGGGACCGGGTCATGCAGACGAAGAACAACTACCAGACCGAGTGGCGTACCGATATGGGCGAGGAGGGCATGGGCGTCTACAACGGGGACATCGGCACGGTCACAGGCTTCGACGAGTCGGAAAACCTCATGGAGGTCCGCTTCGACGACAGGATCTGCTCCCTGGACTTCTCCCAGCTGGACGAGCTGGACCACGCCTGGGCCGTGACGGTCCACAAGAGCCAGGGCAGCGAATACCCCTGCGTCGTCATCCCCCTCTACGACTGCGCCCCCGTGCTCCTGTCCCGGAACCTGCTGTACACGGCGGTCACCCGGGCGGCGAAAATGGTGATCCTGGTGGGAAAGCAGGCAGTGCTGGAGAAGATGGTGGAAAACGACCGCCATCAGCTCCGCTGTACCATGCTGAGGGAGTTCCTGGAGACGGTCTGACCCCGCCCACACCCGCCCTTTATTGACATTGTGCCCGATCTGTGGTATCATGGAGCCGAACAGCATCACCCCCGGGAGGTCATTATGAAAGTCAACGACCGGTTTCTTCCGGTAACGCCGGAGGAGTTGGACGGCGCGCCGGATTTCGTCTACGTCAACGGGGACGCCTATGTGGACCACCCGTCCTTCGGCGCCGCCATCATATCCCGGGTATTGGAATCCCGCGGCTTCACCGTGGCCATGCTATGCCAGCCGGACTGGAGGAGCGCGGAACCCTTCAAACGGTTCGGCAGGCCCCGGCTGGGATTTCTGGTGTCCGCCGGCAACGTGGATTCCATGGTGGCCCACTACACCGCTGCCAAGAAGCGCCGCTCCGAGGATTTCTACTCCCCGGGCTGCAAGGCAGGACTCCGCCCCGACCGCGCCACCATCGTCTACTGCAACCGCATCCGGGAGGCGTACGGCGACGTCCCCATCCTGATCGGCGGGCTGGAGGCGTCCCTGCGGCGGTTCGCCCATTACGACTACTGGGGGGACAACGTGCGCCGCTCCATTCTGGTGGATTCCCGGGCCGACATCCTCATGTACGGCATGGGGGAGCGGTCCGTGGTGCGTCTGGCGGAGCTTTTGGATAAAGGCGTCCCAGTGAAGAAGATCCGGGACGTGCGCGGGACCGCCTATCTGGCAAAGCCAGGGGACAAGCTCGCCTTTCCCTGCGCCGAGGGCTTCGACGAGGACGGCCAGCCCAACGGCTACACCTACGAGGAGCTGAAATCCGACAAAAAAGCCTACGCCGCGGCCTTCAGGATCCAGTACCGCAACAACGACAGCGTAAACGGAAAGGCAATCGTCGAATACTACGACGACAAGATGCTGGTGGTGAATCCGCCTCAGCCGCCGCTGGAGCGGGAGGAGCTGGACGCGGTGTACGCCCTGCCCTACTGCCGCACCTGGCATCCCATGTACGAGAGCATGGGCGGCGTTCCGGCGATCTCCGAGGTGCGCTTCTCCGTCACCCACAACCGGGGCTGCTTCGGCGGCTGCAATTTCTGCGCCATCGCCTTTCATCAGGGCCGGTCCGTCCGCTCCCGCAGCGTGGAATCCTGCGTGGAGGAGGCGGAGCTTCTGGCGTCCCTGCCGGACTTCAAGGGCTATATCCACGACGTGGGAGGTCCGACGGCCAATTTCCGGAATCCCGCCTGTGAAAAGCAGCTGAAGCACGGGGTCTGTCCCGACCGGCGGTGCCTGTTCCCGAAGCCCTGTCCCAATCTCAAAGCGGACCACACCGAGTACGTGGACCTGCTGGAGCGGCTGGAGGCGGTCCCCGGGGTGAAGAAGGTCTTCATCCGGTCCGGCATCCGCTTCGACTACATGATGGCGGATCCCTCCGACGCCTTCTTCCGCAAGCTGGTGCGGGACCACGTCAGCGGACAGCTGAAGGTGGCCCCGGAGCACTGCGCCCCCAACGCCCTGCGCATGATGGGCAAGCCCTCCGTGGAGATCTATGACAAATTCCGGGAGAAGTTCTTCGCCCTGTCCGCCGAATGCGGCAAGGAGCAATATCTGGTGCCCTACCTCATGTCCTCCCATCCCGGATGCACCATGGACGACGCGGCCCGGCTGGCGGTCTACACCAAGCGCATCGGACTGGATCCGGAGCAGGTGCAGGACTTCTACCCCACCCCCGGCACCGCCTCCACCGTCATGTACTACACGGGCCTCGATCCCTTCACGGGAAAAGAGGTCTACACTGCCACGGACTATCACGAGAAACAGCTGCAGCGGGCTCTGCTCCAGTGGAGACGTCCCGAAAACCGTCGGAAGATCCGGGAGGCCATGGAATACTGCACGCCCGCCGGGGTGAAGGATCTGGAGGAGCTTCTGTCCGGCTCGCCCGGCATCCACCGTCCCCCGCAGAAGGAGGATGAGCCTGCCGCCGGAAGGAAGCGCTCCCCGGACGCGAAGAGCCCGGCCGGACGCCGGGATGAAAGAAAGTCCGGAGCCTCCCGCGGCGGCGGAAACGGCGGTCATGAGGGCCGGTCCGGAAGGCAGAACGGAAAACCCTTCGGAAAGCAGAACGCGCCCGGCCGCGGCGGATCCGGAAACGGCGGAGCGGACCGGCGGGGAGGAAAGTCCCGCGGGAACGGATCCCCGAAGCCCCGGGGGAAGAAATGACCCTCGCGTCCCCGGTCCCGGATGGGGGCCCTGCGTTCAGGTTACATCATCCATAATGCAAGTGAGCGGAGCGATCATATGAACATCCTGATGGTGACCATGTCCATGAACATCGGCGGAGCGGAGACCCATATCCTGGAGCTCTGCCGCGAGCTGACGGCCGGCGGGGACACCGTGACCCTGGCGTCCTTCGGCGGTGTCTACGCGGATGAGGCCGAGGCGGCGGGGGTCCGGTGCGTCACGCTTCCCCTCCATACCAAGCGTCCCGCCGAGGTCCTGCGCTCTTACCGGGGCCTGAAGACCCTCATCGAGGAGGGAAGCTTCGACCTGGTCCACGCCCACGCCCGGATCCCCGCCTTCATCACGGGTCTTCTGCAGGACCGCGTCGTGCTGAAGGACGGAAAGAAATTCCGCTTCGTCACCACCGCCCATCTGAATTTCTCCGTCAATCCCCTGTGGCGGCTCGTCGCCCGGTGGGGGGAGCGGGTCATGGCGGTCTCCGACGACATCGCGGACTATCTGGTGACCGAATACGGCTATCCCCGGGACCGGATCCACACCACCATCAACGGCATCGACACGGAGAAGTTCTCCCCGGACGTCTCCCCGGAGCCCGTGCTCTCCTCCCTGGGACTGGATCCCGGGCGGCGGCGCGTCGTCTATATGAGCCGTCTGGACGCGGACCGGGCGGATCCCGCCTTCCGTCTGGTGGAGATCATGCCCCGTCTGGCCGAGACCTGCCCGGACGCCGATCTCGTCATCGTGGGCGGCGGCACCGAATTCGGGCGGCTGAAGGAACAGGCGGAGGCGGCAAACCGCTCTGTCCGGGAAAAGACCGGCGCGGACCGGGACGTCATCTATCTGACCGGAAGCGTGTCCAACACCAACGAATACTGCGCCGCGGCGGACGTCTTCGTGGGCGTGTCCCGCTCGGCGCTGGAGGCCATGGCGGCGGGCGTTCCCGTGATCCTGGCGGGCGGTCAGGGCAGTCTGGGCGTATTCCGGGAGGAGACGGCGGACGCGGCCGTGAACACCAATTTCTGCTGCCGGGGCTGCGACATGGCCGACGGGGATTCCCTTCTCCGGGACGTCACGTCGCTCCTGTCCCTCTCTCCGGAGGAACGGGCGGAGATGGGGCGGCGGAACCGTGCCTTCGTGGAGGAGCGCTACACGGTGCGGCGCATGGCCGACGACTACCGCGCCATGTACAAAAAGCTCCTCTCCTCACCCGTTCCCTTCCATCTGTCGAAGACGCCCGCGGACATGGTGATCAGCGGCTATTACGGCTTCGGCAATCTGGGAGACGAGAGTCTGCTGGACATCATCGCCCAGACAGCCGCGGAGACGATCCCGGGCGTGAAGATCGCGGCCCTCACCCGAAGCCCCGGCCGGGACAGCCGGCGCACGGGCCTTTGCTGCGTCAACCGGCTCAATCTGCCCCGGGCCGCCCGTGAGATCGCCCGCGCACCCATGCTCCTGTCCGGAGGAGGAAGCCTTCTGCAGGATGCCACCTCCCACCGGAGCCTGAAATACTACGCGGGGCTCCTCTCCTACGCGGAAAAGCAGGGCACCGCCGCGGTGATCTACGCCAACGGCATCGGGCCCATCCGGAACGAAAAGAACCGCGCCTTCGCCGGGCGGGTGGTCCGGGAGGCCTCCGCCGTGTCGGTGCGCGATTCCGATTCCCGGTCCGAGCTGATCTCCCTGGGCGTTCCGGCCCGTCAGATCCGCGTCACCGCCGACCCGGCCTTCCTGATCCCGCCGGCCTCCCCGGAGCGGATCCGGACGCTGAAGGAGGAATTGGGGCTGAAGGGGGACTATTTCGCCGTGTCCCTCCGTCCCTGTCCGCGCAAATCCAAGGGCGGACGGAAATCGGAGCTCACCGAGGACGACCGTCAGCTGGCAGGTCAGGTGGCGGCGGCCATGCGGGAGATCTGGGTCACCTGGCGCATCACGCCGGTCATCGTCCCCATGCAGCGGAGCCAGGACACCCCCGTCTGCGCCCTGGCGGCGGCGGAGCTGAAGCGGTCCGGCGTCCCCTCGGTGCTGTACCGTCCGGCCTCCGCTCCGGAGCTGATCGGATTTCTGGCGGACGCGCGGTTCACGGTGGGCATGCGGCTCCACGCCGTGATCCTGGCCTCCTCCGCGGGCACGCCGGTCATCGCCCTCTCCTATGATCCCAAGGTGGACGGCATGATGAAGCAGCTGGGCCAGCCCTACTCCGTGAAGATCCCGGACTTCACCCTGAGGGAGAATCCCCTTCTCTCCTACGACATCCTGGACTGCGCGAAGCAGGTCATGGACAACCGGGACGCCATCGCCGCCGAGCTCTCCGAAACCGCCGCCCGCATGCGGAACCTCTGCCGGGAGGACATGCTCTTCACCCGGCGTATACTGAAGCGAAAGAAGAAAAGCGAATAAACATCGTGCTCCGGTTCCTCTTACGAAGAGAAGCCGGGGCACGATGCGGTTTATTTCAGGATATACAAGGGAGGCCTTCTGCGCCGCTCAACCCAGGTCCGGGGTGTCGGTGAAAAGAATTTCGTTCCGGTCGGAGGAATCCATTTCGAAGACGATGACCTCGTTGGCCCCGGATCTCAGCATGGGAGCGGGACAGTACAGGGTCTTCTGCGGACCGGCGTCGTTGTAATAGCGGCCCAGATTGAAGCCGTTCACCGCCACGAAGCCGTGATGGAAGCCGTCCAGCCGGATGAAGGTGTCCTTCGGCTCTCCCTCCACCGTCAGCGTGCCCCGCAGGAAGGAGGATTTTTTGACGCCGGACTCCTTCTTCGCACGGAACGGGATCTTTGAAAGCTGCTCCGGCTCCATGGTCAGCGGGTACATCTGCCAGCCGTAGTGGTTCTGCTGGCCGAAGCGGATGCCCGTCATGCCTTTGCGGTCCCGCATCTCCGGCCCGTAGTTGATGCGGCCCATGTTCTCCAGCAGGATGTCCATTTTCACGGACTCGTCCCTGCCCAGCTCCACGGTGACCTTGTCCGCCCGGCGGCTCCGCTCGAAGAGGCCCTTCCATTCGCCGTCCATGAACACCACGGCCCGGTCGTTGATCTCGTCGGCTCTCAGCGTCATCTCCTCCCGGGGCCCCTTCACCACGGTGGAATACAGGGTGAAGCCCCAGTTCTGGCCGATGGACTCCTGATATTTCGGAGCGGCGGAATACACGGGCTCCGTCATGGCGGGAGCGGCGTCCAGGATGAAGCACTCCTCCGTCAGCTCCACGGGACCGTAGGCGGCCTTCTCCGAATCCTTCGCCGTCAGGGGAGGCAGGGGACCGAAGAACTCCTCGTTGATCTTCCGCACCGCGTAGTAGGCGGGCGTCCTGTCTCCGGCCTCGGACAGGAGCGCGTTGTAGTCGTAGGAGGTGATGGTGGGCTCGTATTTGCCGCCGTGGTTCGCGCCGTTCATGAAGCCGAAGTTGGTGCCGCCGTGGAACATGTAGAAGTTCAGGGACGCGCCGGCCTCCAGCATATCCCGGAACAGGCCCGCCAGCTCCTCCGCCTCCCGGACGTGGTGCTCCTCGTACCAGTGGTCGAACCAGCCGCACCAGTATTCGCCGCACATCTTCGGCTGATCCGGGCGGAACTGCTCCAGCATGGCGAAATTCTCCTTCGGATGGGAGCCGAAGTTGGCCACGCACAGGTATTCCGGAAGGGTCCCGCCGCCCAGCATCCACCAGCAGGGACCGTCCGAGGTGAAGAGGGTCACATCCACGCCGCACTCCCGGTAGATGTCCACCACGGCCCGGAGATAGTCCTTGTCGTTGCCGAAGGAGCCGTATTCGTTCTCGATCTGCACCATGATGATGTTTCCGCCGTTTGTGGAGAGGCGGGGGCGCAGCTCGTCGAACAGGGCGTGATAATACCTCCGGACCTTCTCAAGATACAGAGGGTCGTTGCACCGGATGGCCATGTCGCCGTATTTCAGGAGCCAGGCCG
>CACYWX010000045.1:13227-16298 GCA_902778205.1 uncultured Ruminococcus sp.
GCAGATGTAGGGACCGGGCCGCAGAATGAGGTTCAGTCCCAGGGACGCCGCCTCGTCCGCGTAGGCCGCCACGTCCAGCATGCCGGAGAAGTCGAACTCGCCCTCCCGCTTTTCGTGGAGGTTCCAGCAGGTGTAGGTCTCCACGGTGTTGAAGCCGCATTCCTTCAGCTTCGTCAGCCGGTCGCGCCAGTATTCCCGCGGGATGCGGAAGTAGTGCATGGCGCCGGACACGATGGTATAGGGCTCGCCGTCCATCAGAAAGGTCTTGTCGTTGTAGGTGAGGATTCCCATAGCAGTCTCCCTTCGGGGTTTGGATAAGGACAGTGTACCATATTCCGGCGGATTTTGCAAGGGGGATGCGGTTCCCCGGCGGATCGTTCATCCCGGAGCGGCCGCGGAATGTGAACGATCCGTAAATTTCTCCTATAGTATGATTTTCATATTGACTATGAAAGAAATATGTGCTATCATAGGATCGGACAAAACAGGCGGAGGACACAGGAGCGGGACCATGGAAGACAGGACATCGGAAAAGCAAAGCGGCGCTCTCTGCCCCTGCGGGGACGGATGCCCGGTGGGAGAGGCCCTCGCCTCCGTGGGAGGGCGCTGGAAGCTGCGGATCATCTGCACCCTATACGTGGACGGCACCCAGCGGTTCGGCGACCTGATGAAAAAGACGAAGGGCGTCACGGGAGCCATGCTGTCCTCCTCTCTGAAGGATCTGGAGGCCGACGGCATCGTGACCCGCCGCCAGTACGAGGAGATCCCGCCCCGGGTGGAATACGCCCTGACCGGGCACGGCCGGGAGCTGTGGCCCATTCTGCACCGGCTGGCCCACTGGGCGAAGAACGAGCCGTTTGACGACGATGAAGTCGAAGGGGGACGCTCCGAAATCTGAGCCGTCCTGGAGAACAATGAACCATTCCGATCCAAGGAGGATTCGATCATGAAAAAGATTCTGGTGGCGTATTTTTCCGCAAGCGGCGTGACGGCGAAGACCGCGGCGCAGATTGCGGAGGCCGAGGGCGCGGACCTGTTCGAGATCCGTCCCGAGAAGCCCTACACCGCGGCGGACCTGGACTGGAGGGACAAGCAGTCCCGCAGCACCCTTGAGATGTCCGATCCCGACTGCCGTCCGCCCGTCTCCGGGAAGGTGGAGAACATGGAGCAGTACGGCGTGGTGTTCGTGGGCTTCCCCGTCTGGTGGGGCCGCGAGCCCAGCGTGGTGGACACCTTCCTCGACGCCTACGACTTCACCGGCAAGACCGTCATCCCCTTCTGCACCTCCGGCGGAAGCGGCATCGGCAAGACCGCGGAGCGCTTCCGGACCATTCTGGGCGGCGGCGCGAAGGTGGAGGAGGGCCGTCGCCTGGGCGGTGAGCTCTCTCCGGAGGACCTGAAGCTCTGGACGGACGGGCTGGACCTGTAAATCCGACAAACAAAAAAGGCGGCCCCGCGCTGCCGGATCATCATAAAAGGAGACAGACATGAACGTAACCCTTGAAACCGTCATCGGCGACATCGTCGACCGGGACGAAAACACGGCGGACATTTTCCTGGAATCCGGGATGCACTGCATCACCTGTCCGGTTTCCCGGATGGAAACGGTGGAGGAGGCCGCCATGGTCCACGGAGTCGACGCGGACGAGCTGGTAGCCAGGCTGAACCGCTACTTCGCGGAAAAGGAAAAGAAATAAAAAAAGCGGGAGCAGGCGGAAAAACCTGCTCCCGTATCGTACTATCGCGTATTCACGCTGCGTAAGGAAGGAAACGCGGATTATTTCCTTCCCGCTCCGGGTTCACACCAGCAGCTCGTAACAGTCCGCGTCCAGGGCGATGCCGAACTTCCAGCCGGCCTCCTTCAGGGTCCCCGCGTGACGGAAACCGAATTTCTCATGCAGGTTCCGGCTGGCCGTGTTGCTGGACGTGATGACGGACACCAGGGCATGGATGGAGGGATCCGCCTTCGCATGGCGGACGATGTGCTCCATCAGCCGCCCGCCGACGCCCTGCCCCCGCATCCGCCTCGCCACGTACACCGACAGCTCCAGGGTCCGGTCGTATCCGCCCTTCGGGGAAAACCGGGACAGGGACACGTATCCCGCCGCGGCTCCGCCGATCTCTCCCACAAACAGGGCCCGGTTCCCCTCCCGGTGCTCCGCCATCCAGAGAAGGCCCTCCTCCCGGGTCATGGGCTCCAGGGCAAAGGTGGCGATGCCGTTGTGCACCTCGTCGTTGTAAATCGCCAGCAGAGCGTCCAGATCTCCATCCTCCGCCCGCCTGATCCGCAGCTCGTCCATGTTCCTTCCTCCTTCCGGCCAACTCCTCGTTCTTCCAAACGGGACCCGCGCCCGTCCTGCCGGTATCATAGCACAGACCCGGCGCCTCTGTCAAGCATCCGGGACCCGGGTCCCTGCCTTTATCACCGGGGATTTTCAAATTGTTAATAGAAAGTCTTTGAATTCCGGATTTCTTTGCGGTATGATATATTTGTAAAAAGTTGTCATTTCATAACGCTTTCAGGTACGAAGCAACCGCGCCCGGAGGCGATCATCCGTGTAAAAGGACCCTCTCAGATATGCCGAACACTCAGAAAGCATCCACCGCAGCCGGTCGTACCGGCAGGCTCCCCCTCTCCCTCGGCGCGGACGTGGGCTCCACCACCGCCAAAATCGCCGTGCTCCGCGGGGAGGAGATCCTCTACACCTCCTACGAACGCCATTACTCCCTCATCCGGGAGACGCTGATCCGGATGCTGGTCCGCGGGACTCGGTCTGGCGGAGGGCGCGGGCATTCCCTTTGTCCAGGAGGTCTGGGCCACGGGCGAGGTGGTGAAAAAGCTGGATCACGACGTGGCCTCCGTCATCGAGCTGGGCGGCGAGGACGCGAAGATCATCTTTTTCAAGGGCGGCACGGACGAGCGCATGAACGGCACCTGCGCCGGCGGAACGGGAGCCTTCATCGACCAGATGGCCTCCCTGCTGGACGTGACGCCCGACGAGCTGGACGAGCTGGCTCTGCGCCACAAGAAGATCTACCCCATCGCCTCCCGGTGCGGCGTGTTCGCCAAG
>CACYWX010000046.1 GCA_902778205.1 uncultured Ruminococcus sp.
AGCGGCCGGTTTGTCGGAAAATACGTGGGGCTCTTCGGATACTGCAGACTCAGCGGACGGTACGCAGAGGACGGTGTGACGCCGATCCTGACCGGGTATATCAAGAATCTCGGTCTGGAAGACGGCTCCGTCAGAGCGGGCTACGGTCCGGACGACGTGGGCGACAGGCTCTACGTCGGCGCGGTGGCAGGCTATTCGGAATACGTCATCGGGTGCTACGCGGAGAACTTTGACGTGTACGCCGAGGTCACGGCTCCGATGCGGGAGAACGATTATCATGTGCTCGTTCCGGATGAAGCCGCCGCCGTCATGGGCGCGCCCTCCGGACGGTACGAAACCGTCGTCAACACCACGGACTACGCGCTGGCGGTCGGCGGTGTCGCGGGAGGAGCGTATCTGATCGACGCCTGCCGGTCGGACGCGGCCGTGACCGTGCGGGCGGATCCGGCGAACGTGCCTTACGACTATATCGGCGGGGTCTGCGGCATCACCTCGGCCTGCGTTACGACCTATTTCAACGGCTCCATGGACACGGGAGCCATGACCGACCGCGGCGTATGCTTCGTCCGGGAGAACGACGTGCCGCACTTTTTGACGGCCAAGACCTTCGACGAAATCACCGGCCGGATCAAAGCCGCGGGGGAGACGGAAGACATGGGGACCTGGAACATGAATAAATTCATGTCCTTCTACTGCCTGAAATACGCGGAATACGCACCGGACATCGGGGCCGCAAGTGACTATGTCGTCTCTCCCTACTATCATGCGGCGGAGGATCTTTTCGCCGAGGAGATCGGGGACCGCGTCTACGTGCTGGATCCCGAAGTGAAGCCCAGAGAATATGCGGATCTTTCCGATCTGATCTCCCTGGCCTTCCCGGACGGCTCCTTCACCGACTACTGCCGGGAGAACGGCATCAAGTATGGCACC
The DNA here is from genome assembly GCA_902778205.1 of uncultured Ruminococcus sp. Lineage (GTDB taxonomy): Bacteria > Bacillota > Clostridia > Oscillospirales > CAG-272 > UMGS1696. Next base: position 931 of record CACYWX010000046.1, read on the forward strand.
TATTACGTCTACGATCTGCGGAACGGCGGCGAGTGGGAGAAACGCGCCTTCGATCCCGCCCTCTGGACGGAGAACGACGAGGGCCTGCCGGTGCTGAGGATCTTCGGCTGATTCGAAAATCTGCACAAATAACAGAAAAATCCGTCCTGAATTTTGACGGATAACTGGCAAAAACGCCCCTCTTGTGATAGAATAGGAACGACATCCATTCTCTCTCACAGGAGGGGCGTTTCCGTGGCCAATCTGCTCATCGGCGTGATGATCCTGCTCTACACCTTCCAGTCGGCCTTCGCCAATCTGTTCGCCCGCCACTATGCCGGGAAGAGGGCGTATTCCTCCGCGGTCTATTCGGTGATCTACGGGCTTTTCGTCTCCCTGGGGACCCTGATCTTCGCCGGATTCGCGTACCATCCGTCCTGGACCACCCTGATCCTCGGGGCGGTGAACGGAGCGGCGCTGGTATTGTACAACACCCTGCTGATTCGGGCGGCATCCCTCGGCCCCTTCTCCGTCACCATGATCTTCAACCTGTCCGGCGGCATCCTGCTTCCCATGCTCTGGTCCGTCCTCCACGACGGGGAGACCCTGTCCCTGTGGCAGATCCTCGCCATTCTCGTAATGCTTGTGTCCTTCGTGTTCCTCAACTGGGAGGAAAAAAAGCCCGGGGAGAAAAAGGCGGCGGTTTCCCTGCCCTTCCTTCTCACCATCACGGCGCTGGGCTGCGTCAACGGGCTCTACGGCACCCTCATGAACACGGCGGAAAAGCTGGCGGGAGGCCGGGAAAACAAGGAGATGATCATCACCACCTTCTTCGTCAGTGCCCTGCTGGGACTGGTTCTGCTGGCGGTGCAGGCGAAAAAGGACACCCTGTCCGCCTTCCGCACGGGATGGAAAGCCGCTCTCTGGGCTCTTCTCGCCTCAGCCTCGGCCTGTGCCGCGGTGAACCTTCTGATGTACGTGCTGTCCCTGGTGAACGTGGCGGTGCTCTACGCCATGGACAACGGCGGCGTGCTCATTGTCTCGGTGCTGTGGTCCGCTGTGATCCTGAAGGAGAAGCTTGGCGGGAAAAAGATCGTCGGACTGGTCCTCTCTATCGCCGCCATCTTCGCCCTGAGCATCCTGTGAATTCCATACGATACCTGCCATACACAACCTCACATCAAGAAAGGACTACGCCATGATTCGAACTACCTACACCGGATCCGCCGCGTCGAAAATCTCCTTCCCCCTGGGCGGCATCGGCTCGGGCTCCGTGGGCCTGGGAGGCAACGGACGGCTTCTGGACTGGGAGATCCTCAACCGCCCCGCCAAGGGCTCCCTCAACGGCTACTCCCATTTTGCCGTGAAGGCGGAAAAACCCGACGGCACCCTCGTTGACGCCCGGATCCTGAACGGGAACCTCGAGCAGGATTACAGCGGGCAGTACGGCATGAACTTCGGCCACGGCATGCCCGGCGGCACCATGGCGGGGTTCCCCCATTTCGCGGAGCATGTGTTCGAGGGACGCTTCCCCACCGCGGAGATCACCTTCGACGATCCCCATTTTCCCGGCCGGGCCAAGCTCTTCGCCTTCAACCCCATGATTCCCCTGAACGACCGGGATTCCTCCATTCCCGCCGCCTTCTTCGAGATCCTGATCGAGAACGGATCCGCGGAGCCTCTGGACTTCACCGCGGCCTTTTCCGTGAGGAACATGGCGAAGAACTGCGTCAACCGGTACTTTGAATCCTACCGTCTGCGGGGCGTGAAGCTGGGCCAGCAGGACGTAGCGGACGACGATCCCGACAAATGCGACCTGTCCATCGCCACCTGCGAGCTGTCCGGCTCCGTACAGGAATACTGGTACCGGGGAGGATGGAGCGACGCCGTGGAGACCTTCTGGCGCAACTTCACGGAGTGCTCCGACTTTGCCAACCGGCGGTACGACAATCCCGGAAACGGGGACCACGCCACCCTGGCCGTGAAAAAGCGGATCGCCCCCGGCGAATGCGCCGCCTTCCGGTTCGTGCTGGCCTGGAACAAGCCCAACAACTTCAATTATTGGAATCCCCTGAAGGATGAAAACGGCTGGGACATCACCTGGAAGAACTACTACGCCACGATCTTCGAGGACTCCGCCGACACGGCCACCTACGCCCTGGCCAACTGGGACGACCTGCTCCGGCAGACGGTGCAGTTCCGGGACGAGCTCTTTGCTTCCACCCTTCCGGAGGAGGTGATCGAAGCCGTCTCCGCCACCATGTCCGTGCTGAAGACCGCCACGGTGTTCCGGCTGGAGAACGGCGAGTTCTACGGCTGGGAGGGTCTGAACCAGTCCACGGGCTCCTGTGAGGGCACCTGCACTCACGTCTGGAACTACGCCTACGCCCTGTGCTTCCTCTTTCCCGCCCTGGAGCGGTCCATCCGGGATCTGGACTACCGGTACAACCGGGACGAGAACGGACGGATGCAGTTCCGGATGCAGCTCCCCCTGGGACGTCAGCGGGGAAACTGGCGGGCCTGCGTGGACGGGCAGATGGGCGGCGTCATCAAGTCCTGGCGGGAGTGGAAGATCTCCGGGGACACGGAATGGCTCCGCTCCAACTGGGAGGGCATCAAGGCCTCTCTGGAGTACGCCTGGAATCCCGCCAACTTCGACGGCTGGGACCGGGACATGGACGGCGTTCTGGAGGGACGTCAGCACCACACCCTGGATATGGAGCTGTTCGGGCCGTCCTCGTGGCTTGAGGGCTTCTACCTCTGCGCGCTGAAATGCGGCGCCGAGATGGCGCGGGCCATGGGCGAGGAGGATTCCGCGAAGCTGTACGAGGAGCTGTTTGAAAAGGGCAGAAGGTGGACGGACGAGAACCTCTTCAACGGAAAGTGGTACTTCCAGAAGGTGGATCTCACGGACCGCGCCCGGCTGGAGCGTTACACGGAATGCGGCTCCGCTCTCGGCTACTGGAACGACGAGGCCGGGGAGATCAAGTATCAGATCGGCGAGGGCTCGGAGATCGACCAGCTGCTGGCCCAGTGGCACGCGGATATTCTGGGTCTGGGCGACATCTTCGATCCGGAGAAGAGGAAGACCGCTCTCCGTTCCCTGTACGAGAACAACTTCGCGGGACCCGCCGGAGAACGGTACAATCCCTTCCGCCTCTATTCGGTCAACGAGGAGCGGGGCGCCGTGATCTGCGTCTATCCCGAGGGCGCGAAGAAGCCCGCCATTCCGATCCCCTACTGCCAGGAGACCATGCACGGCTTCGAGTACGCGCTGGCGGGCCTCATGATGGCGGAGGGCATGATCGGCGAGGGACTGGAGATCGTCCGCTCGGTCCGGGACCGCTACGACGGTGTGAAGCGCAATCCCTGGAACGAGATCGAATGCGGCTCCAACTACGCCCGGAGCATGGCGTCCTTCTCCTTCCTGCCCATTCTCTCCGGCTTCGTCTTCGACATGACGAAAAAGCGGATCGGCTGGACGCCCCGGATCGGCGCGAACGCCTTCCGTTGCCTCTGGTCTCTGGACGCCGCCTGGGGCCGGGCGGAGCTTTCGGACCGCTCCGTCACCGTGACGGTGCTGGGAGGCGTTCTTCCCGTGCGGGAGATCGTCACGTCCCTGACCGTCTCCTCCGTGACGGTTGACGGCCGGGCGGTATCCTTCGTGCAGGATGGGGGGGACACCGTGCGGTTGGACGAGGACGCGGCGGTCACGGGAACCGTCGTGCTGACGGCATAACGGCATAAGAAAGGGATCCGGAGCTTTTCCCGCTGAATCGGCAGGGGAGGCTCCGGATTCTTCGGTATGCAAAGTATTCTCTCGGCTTTTCACAAGATTTTGGGACAAAATTGTGTATAATTTGTGAACCATTCCATACCGGTTCCGCTTGACAATCGTCTGCGGGATATGGTATACTTGGGAAAAATCACAGGAAAGGAAGTTCCGGCATCATGAAGACGTTCCGAATCGAACTGAATATGTCCGATCTTTATCCCGTCCCCGCATGGAGCGTCCCGGGACTTTTCCGCTATACCTGAAGAATCGGCCCATCGGCCTGTACGGAAGCGGCGGCGTCTCGGAGAAGCAGACTCTTCGGAACGCCGTTTTTGATTTCGGGAAGGAGGTCCCCCGTGAACGCCTTTGAAGCCCTGAACGCCTATTACAGCTCTTACAACGAGGACGAGCGCTTTGACAAGCGGCACAATTCCGTGGAGTTCCTCACCACCATGGATTATATCCGGCGGTATCTCTGCCCGCGGGACCGGATCCTCGAGATCGGGGCGGGCAGCGGACGGTATTCCCACGCTCTCGCTCGGATGGGCCACCGGGTGGACGCCGTGGAACTGATCCCGCGCAACATCGGGCTGTTCCGGGAGAGGACGGAGCCCGGGGAGGACGTCTCAATCCGGCAGGGTTCGGCGGTCGATCTCTCCTGCTTCGGGGACGGGACCTTCGATCTGACCCTTCTGCTGGGGCCCATGTACCACCTGTTCACTGAGGAGGAACAGAGGGCGGCTCTTTCCGAGGCTGTGCGGGTGACGAAGCCGGGCGGGCTGCTGTTCGTCTCCTACTGCATGAACGAGGGGACCGTGATCGCCTACGGCTTCGGACGTCACAATATCCTCCCCTGTCTCGGGAGCGGGAAGATCGATCCCGTGTCGTTTCAGTGTTATTCCGATCCGGAGGACCTGTTCGTGTTGTGGAGGCGGGACCGGATTTTTGATCTGACCGCTTCCCTTCCGGTCACACGGCTGCATTTCGTGGGCACCGACATGTACACGAATTATTTCCGGGACATGGTGGACGCCATGAGTCCGGAGGAATTCGATGCCTGGATAGCCTATCACAAATCGATCTGCGAGCGGGAGGATCTGGTGGGGCTGTCCTTCCACACGCTGGATATTCTGAGGAAGGAGCGGGAGGCATGAAATCAGACCGTGACGAGGTGCGGGCCTATTACAACCGCACGGCGGAGATGGAATGGGAGAGGATTGGAAACCGGCCCGAGTTCCTTGTGACCTGCCGGTTCCTGGACCGGATGATCCGGCCGGGGGACCGGGTTCTGGACATCGGCGGGGGCCCCGGGCGGTATTCCATCCATCTGGCCGGGAGAGGATGTGACGCCACTCTTCTGGATCTGGCGGAGGAGAACGTGCGGCTGGCGGAAAAGCACGCGGAGGAGGCCGGCGTATCCATTCACGCCGTACCGGGGGACGCGATGGAGGCCGGAGCCGTTCTCCGGGAACGGGGATTCGTTCCGGAGGGAGGCTTCGACGCGGTTCTGCTGATGGGGCCGCTGTACCATCTTCTCGAGGAGGAGGAGCGGACCCGGTCCGTGGAGGAGGCGCTGTCCCTGCTGAAACCCGGGGGACTGCTCTGCGCTTCCTTCATTCTGAACACGGCGGATCTGCATTATCATATGAAGCATACCGCGGAGGCTCCGATCCTGACGGAGAACCCTGTGGAGCTGGACTTCCGGGCCGCTCTGCTCCGGGGAGAGGGGTGGTCCGGGGAGGGCTTCACCAGAGCGCACTTCGCAGATGTCTCGGAGATCGAGCCCTTCATGGCCCGCTTCCCGCTGGAGCCGGTCGTGATCTTCGGGCAGGAGGGGATCATGGGACCCTGCGAGGAGACGCTGATGGCCCTGACGCCGGAGGAGATCGGGGAATGGCTCCGGTTTTCGGAAAATCTCGCGGTCCGGCGGGAATACTGGGGATTCGCGGAGCACCTGATGTTCGTCGGGAGAAAGAGAGGATAACATGCTGAATCACAACGGGATCAAGACCCTGACCACGGCGCGGCTCACGCTCCGTCCCTTCCGGATCGAGGACGCGGAGGACATGTACAGCAACTGGGCCCATGATCCGGAGGTCACCCGCTACGTGACCTGGGAGCCCCACGAATCCGTGAACCTGACCCGGGAGCTTCTGAAGTCCTGGACGGCGAACTACGACCGGCCGAACTACTACAACTGGGCCATGGAGCACGACGGCGAGGTCATCGGCAACGTGGAGGTCATGCCCACGGACAAATGGGAGGCCGCGGAGCTGGGCTACTGCATGAGCCGCCGGTTCTGGAACCAGGGCTTCATGACGGAGGCTGTCTCCGCCATCACGGATTTTCTCTTCGGAGAGGTGGGCTATCACCGGCTACGGATCCGGCACATCCGGGACAATCCTGCTTCCGGACGGGTGGCGGAAAAGAACGGCTACACCTTCGAGGGGATCGAGCGGGAGCTTCACATGTCCCACGAGGGGCTGTTCCGGGACGTCCTCGGCTGGTCCCTGCTCCGGGAGGAATGGGCCCGGCGGAAGGAAGGCGCGGGAGACAGGATCCGGACCGAGCGGATGATCCTTCGTCCCCCTACCATGGACGATTTCGACGCCATTCACGGATGGGCCGGGAACCGGGATTCCGTCAAATACATGTTCTGGGGTCCCAACACCCCGGCGGACACCGTCTCCTACATCCAGGGATGCATGACGGACTGGGCCATGGCGGAGCCGAAGCGGCATGAGTTCGTACTGACGCGGAACGAGGACGGGGCGGTCATCGGGGCGTGCAATATCTATGTGACCGGGGAGCTGGGCGAGGTGGGCTGGATCCTGCATCCGGACTATCGGCATCAGGGGTACGCCTTGGAGGCCGGGCGGGGACTGCTGCGGTACGGCTTCCGGAAGCTGGAGCTCCATCGGATCCGCGCCCGCTGCGACACCCGGAATCTGCCCTCCTACCGGGTCATGGAGCGGCTGGGCATGCGGCGGGAGGCAGAGTTCAAATCCGCGCGGTTCACCCACGGGGCCTGGCACGACGAATACGAATACGCCATTCTCCGGGAGGAGTTTGAATGCTGAGGCTGGTCCGGCTGGAGGCGCGGTACCGTCCTCAGCTGGAGGACATGATGACGGAATGGACGGCCTCCGGGGAGCGGATCATCCCCTGGGCCGTCCGGAAAAACGATTACCGGGACTTTGAGAAGTACCTCCGGGAGCTGGACATGACGGAGCCCCGGGACGGTCTGGTGCCGGACGTGACGTTTTTCGCCCTGGACACGGAGCGGGACCTCTTCGTGGGGGCGGTCAACATCCGGCTGGAGCTCAGCGAACGCCTGCTTTTCGACGGCGGGCACATCGGCGACGGCATCCGGCCCTCCGAGCGCGGACGCGGCTTCGGCACGGAGCTGGTCCGGCTGGCGCTTGAGGAATGCGGACGGCGCGGGATCTCCCGGGTCCTCATGGTCTGCGATAAGATCAACCGGGCCTCCGCGCGGACCATCGAGAAAAACGGCGGCGTCCTCGAGAACGAGGTCATGACGGAGGACGGGCCGGTTTTGCGGTACTGGATTGATATGGAGAAGGGAGAAAACCGATGAAGAAGGAGGCGCTTAATCTGTGAGAACGGACGGGATCCGGAGGATTACCCTGGATGAAAGACCGGAGCTGACCGGGAGCGCCGCCTCATGGTTCCATAAAAAATGGGGGATCCCGGAGGCGGCGTACCGGGAGAGCATGGAGACGTCCCTTGAGCGGATCGCTCCGGTTCCCCGCTGGTTTCTGGCCTTGGATGGGGAGCGGATTGCCGGGGGGCTGGGGGTTATTAAGAACGACTTCCATCCCCGGAAGGATCTGACTCCCAATATCTGCGCGGTGTACGTGGAGGAGGAGTATCGGGGCCGCGGAATCGCCGGGGAGCTTCTGGAGCTGGCCTGCCGGACCATGGCGGAGGAGGGGATCCCGACCCTGTATCTGCTGACCAATCACACGGGCTTTTACGAGCGGTACGGATGGGAATATCTCTGTCCCGTCATCCAGGACGGGGACGAGGAGCCCTCCCGGATGTACCGGCGGAGAACGGACGCGGACGGCGCGTGACCATGCGGGCGGAAATCCCGGCGCAGGACCGTCCGTTTTTTGTGCATTTTTACGGGAAATCCGACGGAATTTGCCGCGGCGCGTAAAAATTTTCTTTTTCCGCACTTTATTTCCGTTTCCCGGTGTGGTATAATCTTATGTACTGTTACGATTGAATCTGTGTCCGAAAGGATTTCACATATGTGCGGCTTTGCAGGCTTTACCGGCATCATTGACAAACGGGAAACGGTCATCCGGAAAATGGCGGACCGGATCATCCACCGCGGGCCCGATTCCGACGGCTACTTCATCGGCGGGGACAACGACCATAATTCCGCCGCCTTCGGGTTCCGCCGCCTTTCCATCATCGACCTTGCGGGCGGTTCCCAGCCCATGTACAGCGAAGACGGGACGGTGGTCATCGTCTTCAACGGCGAGATCTACAACTTCATGGAGCTGAGAGACGAGCTCATCGCCAAGGGCTACGTGTTCCGGACCCGGTGCGACACGGAGACCATCCTCCACGGCTATGAGGAATGGGGCATCGAGGTGACGGACCGTCTGCGCGGCATGTTCGCCTTCGCCGTATGGGATTCAAAGACCAACACCCTCTCGGGCGCCCGGGACCCCTTCGGCATCAAGCCCTTCTACTATACCTTCACCGACCGCGGGAACATGATCTTCGGCTCCGAGATCAAGTCCTTCCTGGAGCATCCGGAGTTCCGGCCCCGGGTCAACGAAAACGCGCTGAGGCCCTATTTGACCTTCCAGTACTCCTCCATGGAGGAGACCTTCTTCAAGGGCGTGTACAAGCTGCCCCCGGCTACCCGGTTCACCTTCCGGGACGGGAGGATGGAGAAGACCCGGTACTGGGACGTGGATTTCACGAAGAAGACCTCCCTCAGCTACGAGGAGGCGGCGGAGCAGATCGACCGGCGGGTCCACGAATCGGTGAACGCCCACCGGATCAGCGACGTGAAGGTGGGGTCCTTCCTGTCCGGCGGTGTGGATTCCTCCTACATTACGGCGGTGCTGATGCCCAACGACACCTTCTCCGTGGGCTTCAACTTCGAGAAGTTCGACGAGACCTCCGAGGCAAAGGAGCTGTCGGAGCGGCTGGGTGTGGCCAATTACCTGAAGCACATCACGGCGGACGAATGCTTCGACGCGTTCTCCACTATCCAATATCACATGGACGAGCCCCAGTCCAATCCCTCCTCCGTGCCTCTGTACTTCCTGGCGAAGCTGGCCCGGGAGCATGTGACGGTGGTGCTGTCCGGAGAGGGCGCGGACGAGATCTACGCGGGCTACGAGTGGTACGACCTGGATCCCGCCATGCAGAAGTACCGGAAGCTCCCCGGATTCATCCGGAGAGGCGCGGCGAACTTTGCCTCCCACCGGTCCTATTTCAAGGGCCACGACTTCCTCATCAAGGGAGCCGGGATCCCGGAGATGTGGTTCATCGGCCAGGCGCTGGTGTTCCCGGAGGACGAGGCCGTTTCCGTTCTGAGGGACAAATACAAAAAGGGGCCCGCCGTGGGCGACATCACCGGTCCTATTTACGAAAAGACGAAGGGCCTCTCGGAGCTGGAGAAGAAGCAGTATCTGGACATCAACCTGTGGCTCCCCGGGGACATCCTGCTGAAGGCCGACAAGATGAGCATGGCCCATTCCCTTGAGCTGAGAGTCCCGTATCTGGACAAGGAGGTCATGGCCGAGGCCCAGCAGCTGCCGGCAAAGTACAAGATCGACGGACACGACACCAAGGCCGTGCTCCGGACCGCCGCCAACAAGACCCTGCCGGACGCCTGGGCCCACAGACCCAAGAAGGGCTTCCCCGTTCCGATCCGCCAGTGGTTCATGGAGGACAAGTACTACAACCTTGCGAAGGATGCCTTTTCCTCCGACGCTGCCGCCGAGTACTTCGATCAGACAGCGCTCATGAAACTGCTGGACGACCACAAATCCGGCGCGGTGCGGAATCAGCGGAAGATCTGGACGGCCTACACCTTCCTCACTTGGCACAAGCAGTTTATGGAATAATCGGAATTCGGGAGTAATCAGGAGGACGACATGGAAAAGACCATCACGCCGGTCATCGTAGGGGCCGACCTCAACTGCTACAATGTAGCCCGGGCCTTTCACGAGGCATACGGGGTGAAATCCCACGCCTTCGGACGGTACGAGGTGTCCGCCACGAAGTATTCCAGATTCGTGGACTTCAAGACCGTGCCGAAGATGGACGACGACGCGGTGATGCTGGACGAGCTGCACCGGTTCGCAGACGCCCACATCGGGGACAAAATGGTGCTGTTCGGATGCACGGACGACTATGTGGCCATGCTGATCCGGAACCGGGAGGAGCTGTCGGACTTCATCATCCCCTATCCGCAGAAGGAGCATCTGTCCACCGTGGCGAAGAAGGCGGAGTTCTACGAGACCTGCGACAGGTTCAGCATCCCCTATCCGAAGACGGTGATTCTGACGGAGAAGACCGACGCGGCCGCTCTGACCCCTGAGAAGCTGGGATTTCCCTATCCCATCATCGTCAAGCCCTCCTCCTCCGCGGACTACTGGAAGCATGAGTTCGAGGGCATGAAGAAGGTCTACACGGCGAAGGATCCCGAGGAAGCCGCCGCCATCGTCAACCGGATCTACGGGGCCGGCTATCCCGACCGGATGATCCTGCAGGAGATGATCGCGGGCGGCGACTCCCAGATGCGGGTGTTCACCACCTTCTCGGACATGCACGGAAAGGTGCGGGCCATGTGTCTCGGCCACACCATGCTGGAGGAGCACACGCCGAAGGGACTCGGGAACCACGCTGCCATCGTGACGGAGCCGGTATCCTCCCTGCCCCTGACCGAAAAACTGAAGGACATGCTGGAGGCCATCGGGTACACGGGCTTTGCCAACTTTGACATCAAGCTCCGCGAGGGCACGAAGGACGACTACCGGGTCTTCGAGGTGAACCTGAGACAGGGGCGGAGCAATTTCTACCTGACCGCCGCGGGACTCAACGTGGCGAAGCTGGCGGCGGAGGTCTACGAATCCGAGGGCACAGACTGCGTCCGGGTGGAGAAGCAGGTCTTCTGGCATCATATTCCGAAGAGCACGGCCTACAAATACACCGAGGACAAGGCGCTGGTTGAGAAGGCGAAGGCCCTTGCAAAGGCGGGAGACGAGTCCTCCTCCGTCTGGTACAAGCCGGACATGGCCTGGAATCCTCTCCGGACCATCTGCGTGCTGGAGCAGCTGAGACGGCAGAAGAAGAAATACGCGGTTTATTATCCGAAAAAGAGCTGAGGCAATCTGACCCATGGAAGAAAAGAGAAAGCTGCTGGGCATCATCGGAGGGCTCGGTCCCGCCTCCAGCGCGTATTTCTACGAGCTGATCACGGAGCACACCAAGGCCGCCCGGGATCAGGACCACATCGACATCATCCTCTCCAGCCGCGCCACCACCCCGGACCGGACGGACTACATCGTCGGCCGCTCGGACAAGAATCCCCTGCCCGCCATGATCGAGGACGCGCGCTCCCTCGAGACCTACGGCGCCACGGCCATCGTCATCCCCTGCAACACGGCCCACTACTTCATCGACGAGGTGCGCCGGTCCGTGTCGGTGCCCATGCCCTCCATCATCACGGAGACCGTGCGGCACGCGAAGAAATGCGGGTTCAAAAAGGCCGCCATCCTGGCCACGGAGGGCACCATTCACACGGGTACCTATCAGCGGGAATTCGCCGCCTTCGGTATGGACTGCGCCGTTCCGGACGAGGCGGGCACGAAGCGGCTCATGGAGATCATTTACGACGAGGTCAAGGGCGGACGGATCCCTCCGGCGTCGGAGCTGTACGAGGTGACGGAGCCCATGTTCCGGGACGGGTGCGACTGCGCGATCCTGGGATGCACGGAGCTGTCCCTGATCGGGCGGCAGATGACGGGCGACCCCCGCATTGTGGACTCCCTGACGGTTCTGGCAGACGTCGCCATCCGGCTCATGGGACACGAAACCACCGGTTTTCCGGAATCCTTCCGCTGACGGAGGCTGTATGAGCGTATCACTGAACAATCTGACGGGGGCGTATCCCTTTGAGGTCCGAGGAGAATGCGGAGACCGTGAGATCGGCGCTCTGGAATACGATTCCCGGAAAGCGGACGGCGCGTCCCTCTTCTTCTGCCTGCCCGGCGCCAGAGCGGACGGTCACGATTACGCCGTCCACGCCTACGACCGGGGCTGCAGGGCCTTTGTCGTTGAACGGATCCTTCCCCTCCCGGACGACGCCGTTCAGCTCAAGGCGGACGACGCGCGGCGGGCTCTGGCCTTTCTTTCCGCGCGGTTTTACGGGGATCCGGCTAAGGAGCTGACCATCATCGGCTCGCACTTAAGCGCGCTGGTCTATCCGGCCGTGATCCGCGGCATC
>CACYWX010000047.1 GCA_902778205.1 uncultured Ruminococcus sp.
GGCGGCTTCTTCCGCTTCCTCGTCTTCGTCGTCTGTTGCCGGGTCCTCTTCCTGATCATCGGCGGTCTCACCTTCGTCCGCGACGTCCTCACCGTTCGCCTTCATCTGCAGATCGCTCCGGAAGCCGCCGTTGTCGTCCCGCTTCGTGATGACGGAACCGCTCATCTGCATATCCTCCGACGGCGACGACAGAAGGAACATCACCGCGCCGGGCTCCTTCCAGTCCGGACCGCAGAGGAACACGCCGATGAGGTGGTGGTTGACAGAGCGCTCTCCCTCTTTTTCATCGACGGTGAAATCGACCTCTACCAGCTGCCGGTTCTCCCGGGAGACGCAGAAGCCAATGACGAAGACGTACCGCTCCACGTCCTCCCGGTCCTCCTCCAGGCTCTCCAGCGCTTCGCCGATCTTCTCCGCGAAATCCCCGGCGGATTCGATCCCCGCGGCGGAGAACAGGCCCGGATGGTCCTCCAGATACCGGTTCAGCTTCTTGTTGTCCCGGACCGCCTCGAGAGCCGCCTTCAGAAATTCGTACAGCTTCTCCCCCTCCAGGCTTACTCTCACGTCCTTCGTCCGCACGGTCTCTCCGGAGGGAAACTCCACCTCGCCGTTCTTCGTATCCGTGTCGGCGTATTTGTCGAGCAGCTTCAGAAGGTCCTGCGCCGCGGATTTGCAGACCTCCTCCGCCTCGTCCTTCGATTTTCCGGAGGAGGCCAGGGGCTCCAGCAGCTCCGCCAGCTCCTCCCCGGTCAGGTCCAGACCCAGTGTGTTCCGCAGATCGCAGGCGCCGCCGGGACCGAAGACCGATCCGTCGAATTTCTCCCGGATCTCGTCGAACCGGACACCGTAGCTCTTCGTCCCGAGGATCGCCTCGGACTTCACGGCCGCGCTCTTTCCGTCGGTGTAGAGGATCAGATCCGCGGCGTCGGCTCCGTTCAGAAGCAGGGAGGCGTCCACGGCGGCCTCGGAGTCGTTTTTGACGTTGAAGCAGAACCGGACCCGCGCGCCCGCGTCGATCTCCACGCCGACCAGGGCGGAGGTCAGCTGGCGTCCGTCCAGATTCAGCTCCACGCTTCCGCAGTCCGCCGCGGCAGACACCACCTCCACGGCTTCGGAGGACTCCGCTGCCTTCAGGCTGGCTTTCACGGCGCGTCCCACCCGGACCAGAGGACTGCCGTTCAGGACGGAGACCAGCAGAACGGTGCCGATGATCGACAGGGTGCCGATCACGATCAGAGCAATCGCCCAGCCGGGAAATCCCTTCTTCTTCACGGGAGCGGCGGGCGTATAATTGTAACGGTAGGAATTGTTCATTCAGTCACCTCCGGTCATTCGGCGGAACGATTCGCCTGATTCAGCATGGAAACGTACAGCTCCCGGAACGCGCGCTCGTCCCGGGGGAGAGGAGTGGCTTCGACGGTCGCGCCTCCGGGAGGAAGGAACAGGAGCCGGTCGCAGAAGGGAAAGAACTCCGCCGGATCGTGCCCCACGTAGAGCACCCCCAGCCCTGCCCTTTTCCACTCCCGGATCAGCCCTCCGAGGGACTCCCGGAACCGGATGTCCAGCGCGCCGCAGGGTTCGTCCAGCACCATGAGGTCCGGCTGTCCGGCCATGGCGCAGGCAATGCTCACCTGCTTCTTCATGCCGCCGGACAACCGGGATACCCGCCTCCCCATCCAGTCCGCCACCGCGAAGGGGAGGGGCTCCGGGATCCCGGCATGGGCCAGGTCGGCGAAAAACCGCAGGTTCTCCTCCACCGTGGCGTCCTCCAGAAGCGCGCTGCCCTGGGGGACATAGCCCACCCGTCCGGACAGGATCACGCGCCCCGACGCGGGCTTCTGGATCCCGGCGGCCAGGGACAGAAGGGTCGATTTGCCGGAGCCGTTGGTCCCCGCGATCACGACACATTCTCCCGGATCCACCGTCAGGCTCACATGCCGCAGCACGAAGGGTCTGTTCTTCCCGCGCCCGTAGGTGAAGGAAACGTCCTCGAAGCTGAGAACGTGTCCCGACTGAGGCATAGCCGCCCCGCCTCCTCTCATTCGGTTTATTTCGCTGTTATTATACCACAGAAGCGCGCGCCTCTGCAAGAGGAAAACGGTCCTGTGGGACAATTCTAACCATTGGTTAATCAATCATTCATCTGCCGTTCCCCGTTCCCGCACAGCAGAGCCTCGATGCCGCTCTCCCACACCCGGCAGGGCAGAAACAGCACCCGCACGCCGGCGTCCCGGGCCCGGTCCAGCGCCTCCCCGAAGGCGGGATCCGTCTCCCGGTTGGGCAGGACCTCCGTTACGCCTTCCGTCTGAATCACGAAGGCGGCGGCACACCGGTATCCCAGCCGGACGGCTTCTGTCAGCTCCCTGAGATGCTTCGTCCCCCGCTCCGTGGGCGCGTCCGGAAAGTATCCGATGCCGTCCCGCTCCAGGGTGCATCCCTTTACCTCCATGAGATACCGCTCCCCGGCCCGCTCCATGCAAAAGTCGATGCGGGACGCGCCGATGCGGTACTCCGGCTTCACGGCGTCAAAGTGAATCCCGTCGTATCCGCCCGCCGCCAGCCACTCCGCCGCAACACGGTTCGGCGCCTGGCTGTCGATGTTGAAGAACGCGCCCCGCTTATAGACGCCCACAAGATCCCATGCCGTCCTCCGCCCCGGATTCTCTCCCTTTGCCAGTATCACCGGGACCCCGGGCAGAAGCAGCTCCCGGCACCGCCCCGTGTTCTTTACATGAACGACGGTCTCCCCGCCGTCTTCCAATCTCACCCGCGCAACGAACCGGTTGGGCCGCTCCAGAAAAACAGCCCGCCGGATCTCACCGTACCGCATGACGCTCCTCCTTCCGCTCTCCCGTTTATCCGCCGTTCCATCATACCGCAGAAAAACGGATTTGTAAAGACGGAACCGGCTTTTTCCGGCCTATTCGCCTCCCGTCCCGGGTTCCGCTCCGGAATCGGCGGGATTTTCCGACAGGGCTTGACATCCCGCCTCCGCTCGGGTATAATAGTCTCCGTATGGGACCGAGGTCCCGCGATACATAATCTGACAGAACCAGCGAGGTATTGATCCAATGGCTGAATTCAGAGTAGGCGTGATCGGACTGGGCGGCCGCGGCATGGGCCATGTCCACGGCATTCTCACCGAACGGGACGACACCGTCATCACCGCCGTCTGCGACACATACGAGGACCGCTGCGCCAAGGCCGTGTCCTACTGCAAGGAAAAGAAAAACTGGGACGTGGCCTCCACGACGGACTACCGCGCCCTCATCGAGCGGGACGACGTGGACGTGGTCTGCATCTTCTCCGCCTGGGAGAACCACATCCCCGCGGCCATCTACGCCATGAACTGCGGCAAGCAGGTCTGCACCGAGGTGGGCGGCGCGTACTCTCTGGAGGACTGCTGGTCCCTGGTGGAGACCTACGAGCGCACCCGCATCCACTGCATGATGTTGGAGAACTGCTGCTATGACCGCAACGAGATGATGGTCATGCGCATGGTCCGCGAGGGCGTGTTCGGCAAAATCGTCCACTGCGAGGGGGGCTATCAGCACGACCTGCGGGAGGAGATCTCCTTCGGCGAGGAGAACCGCCACTACCGGCTCCGCAACTACAAGAACCGCTGCTGCGAGAACTATCCCACCCACGAGCTGGGCCCCATCGCCAAGATCCTCAATATCAACCGCGGCAACCGCATGCTGTCCCTGTCCTCCATGGCCTCCGGCGCCTTCGGGCTGAACGATTACGCCATGAAGAACGAGCGGGTCAATCCGGAGCTGAGGACTTACCGCTTCAATCAGGGCGACGTGGTCAAGACCAACATCAAGTGCGCCGGCGGTCAGCTCATCACCCTGACCCTCGACACCACCCTGCCCCGGAACTATTCGAGAAACTTCACCGTCCGCGGCACCAACGGCTACTTCTCCGAAAACTGCGACGGCATCTTCCTCGAGGGCAAGGGAAGCGAGTGGGATCACAGCTTCTACGGCAACATCAAGGAATACCGGAAGGATTGGGAGCATCCCGTCTGGCGGAAGTTCGAGGAGGAGGGCGTGAAGGGCGGCCACGGCGGCATGGACTGGCTGGTGTTCGACGCCTACTTTGAGGCCCTGAAGAACGGGGAGAACCCGCCCATCGACACCTTCGACACGGCGTCCTGGATGGCCATCACTCCCCTGTCCGAGGCATCCATCCAGATGGGCGGCATGCCCGTCGAGATCCCGGACTTCACCCGCGGCATGTGGACCCACCGTCCCGAGAGCGACCTGAACCACGGGTTCTACACGCTGGACAAATAAAGACAAGCTCCGCGGGAACCGGCCGACGCCATGAGGGATCACGCCGGTTCCCGTTTTTCGGATCGAACGGGAGGGCTGCATGATCGGACGAATCCGTGCCTTTCTCTCCGACCGCCCCGGCCTGATCGGGACCGTGAATCTGCTGTACAAGGTGGTGCGGAACCTGGCCTTCGCGGTGTGGAACCTGATTCTGGCCCTGGTGTACGGCTCATGGTGGTATCTGACCGCCGGGGTATATCACGGACTGCTCGGCGGGATCCGGACCGCTGCGGCCTTATCCATGGAGAAGCCGGACGGGGAGAACGACAGCGCCCCCTCCCTCCGCAGGCTGACCGGAGCCGTATCCCGGCTCGGGACCGGAGAGGGCGGGACCCGGCTGGTGACGGCGTCTGGGATCCTTCTGATCCTGCTCAGCGTCGCCGTGGCCGGGACCAACGTGCTGAGCATCAAAGAGCGGATCGCCGACGTGAAGGGCCTGATCCCCGTCATCGGCACGGCGGCCTTCACCTTCTGGAAGCTGACAAACGCCATTATCAAGCTGGCGCGGAAGAGCCGGGGACGGTCCCCGCGGGAAAGCGTCCTGCGGTGCACGGCTCTGGCGGACTCCTCCATGGCCATGCTGACGCTGGAGCGGACCATGATCGCCAGCGTGGACGCGGACGGCGCGGATTCCGAATTCTTCCTGATCATGACCGCCTGTCTGGGGATGGCCGTCTTCCTCGTGGTCCTCTGGGCCGGGATCCATCTGCTCCTCCGGGCGGTCCGGATGAAGAGACAATAAACAGAACAGCCTGACGCGGCGTCCCTGTTGAGGAGACTGCGTCAGGCTGTTTGTTTTATATCTCCGTTGAAGGAATCATTCCGCCGACCGGGCACCGTCAATCCCGGCCTTCCTCTGCCGGATCCTCCCGGTGAGCCAGGCGATGCCGTATACGGCGCAGAAGACGATCAGGTCCACGGTGACCACGGCAGCTCCGGTCTGCACGGGCTGTAGGGTCTCGCTGAGGGAGCACCAGCAGGCCGCCAGATACCCGATCACGAAGGACAGGGACGAAATCAGGGCGGACAGAAGCACGGTCCGGCGGAAATTCCCCGTCAGCCGCATGGCGGTCAGGGGCGGGAAAATCAGCAGGGCCGAGATCATGATGGAGCCCATCATCTTCATCCCGACAACGATGGTCAGCCCCGTCAGCACCGACAGCGTAAGGCCGAAGAACCCGGTCTTCACGCCTGCGGCCCGGGCGAAGGTCTCGTCAAAGGTCACGGCAAAAATCACCTTGAAGCTCAGCACGAACCACACAAGGACCGCCGCCGACAGGAGCAGGGACAGGAGCATGTCCTTCTCCGAAATGGTGAAGACGGAGGCCGAGCCGAAGAGGGAGGAGCAGATGTCCCCGGACCGTCCGCCCGTCAGATTGTAGAGCAGGGTCCCCACCGCCACGGCTCCCGTGGACACCACCGCGCAGGCCGCGTCCCCGTTGAGCCGTCCGTCGTTGTGGGACAGCCGCAGGATCAGCACCGCCGACAGGATCACCACCGGGATGGAGATCTCCATGGAATAGAGGGATCCCACTCCGGCGCAGGAGGCCAGGGCCAGGCCGAAGAACCCCACGTGGGACAGCCCGTCGCCGATCATGGAGTACCGCTTCAGCACCAGGCTCACCCCCAGTACCGCCGAGCAAAGGGACACGAGAACGCCCACACAGAGCCCTCTCAGAATGACCCGGACCAGGAAGTCCGAGGCGAACACCTCCGAAACGCTCATGCTCTCACACCCCCTTCCCCGCCTCCGCGGGCCTTCTCCGTCTGCTGATTCAATTCTCTGGCAAGGGACGCCGCGAACACCGAATGTCCCTCGTGACCGTGGTGGTGCAGGATCTCGTCCGCCGCCTCGTCCAGCCGCTCGTGCCGCTCATAGGCCGCCACCGATCCGAAGAAGGAGTGGCCGCGGCACATGGACAGCACGCTTTTCGCCTCTCTCAGGGCGCATCCAACGTCGTGGGTCACCATCATGACGGCGCATCCCCTCTCCTCGTTGATCCGGCGGATGGCCTCGTACATGCCGTGGGCCGCCTCGGGATCCAGCCCCGTCACGGGCTCGTCCAGGAGGAGCAGTCTGTCCGACGCACACATGGCCCTTGCCAGAAGCGCTCTCTGCCGCTGTCCTCCCGAGAGATCCCCGAAGGTCCGGCGCGCCAGATCTCCGATGCCGAGCAACTCCATGGCGTCCGCCGCCTTCTTCTTCGAGACGGACCGCCAGAGAAAGCCGCCTCCCTCGCGTCCCACGCAGCCGGAGAGGACCACCTCCCACGCCGTCGCCGGGAAATCCCGCTGGATCTTCGACTGCTGGGGCAGATAGCCGATGCCCCGCCGCCTTAGCTCCGGATCCACCGTCAGCGTCCCTCCGGCGGGCTTCAGCTCCCCGGTGACCGCCTTCAAAAGAGTGCTTTTCCCAGATCCGTTCTCCCCCACCACGCAGAGGTAATCCCCCGCCGCCAGGGTGAAGGACACCCCCTCCGCCGCCGTCACCCCTTCATAGGCCAGGGTCAGGTCCCGCGCTTCAATGATGTTCATGCCAGTCCCCCGTATTCTTCCTCACCGCAGGGCCTCGCCCAAAACGGTCAGGTTCCGCCTCATGAGCTCCGTCAGGGTCACCCCCGCGTCGAATTCTTCCTTTGTCACGTTATGCCCGGACTGAAGGGTCCACACAGCGCATCCCGTCTCCCGGGCCACCGCGTCCGCGCACCGTCCGTCCGACATCTCGATTTTGAACACCCCGGGCAGTCCGTTTTTCCGGACGGTCTCCACCAGCGCGTTCACCGTGCTGAGGGACGCCTCCACATTGGAAGAGCATCCCGAGAAGGCCGCCACGCAGGTCAGCCCCCATTCCTCCGCCAGATAGCGGAAGGGAAAGCGGTCCGCTACGGCAATGAGCCGTTTGTCCGTGGAGGCGAACAGAGCGGCGTACTCCTGCTCCAGCCCGTCCAGCTCGCCGAGGAACCGGGCCAGATTCTCCTCCCGCTCGGCGCTTTTGCCGGGATCCTCCGCTTCCAGGGCTTCAGCCACCGCGCGGGCGATGGCCCGGATGTTTCCGAAGGAGGTCCAGACGTGCTCGTCCGTCTCCGGATCGTCGTGAATCCCCGCTTCCGCCGTCTCGAAGATCCCGTCGTCCGTTTCCTCCACCGTCCGGCAGACGTCCATGGCGCACAGGACCCGTGGCTGGTCGGCGGGATCCATGGTCCCGAGGGTGTCCCATACCCAGTCCTCGCTTTCGCCGCCGATGCAGACGAATACGTCGGCCCGGGCGATCTTCGCGGCGTCCGCCAGAGTGATTTCGTAGTCGTGGGATTCGGTCTCCGGCGGCAGGAGCATTTCGACCTCCGCCGTATCCCCGGCCACGGACCGCAGGATGTCGTACACGGCGAAATTCGTGGCCACCGCATACACCTTCCCGTCCCTTCCCGCTCCGGAGGAACAGGAGGACAGCGGCAGGCAGAGCATCAGCAGAAGCGCTGCGGCCGTCAGCCGGATGAGTTTTTGTAAAGTCTTCATGTGCCGCTCTCCTCTCCGTTTTCCTTCACCCTGCATCCGGGGCAGAGACCGTAGATCACGGTGCGTCCGCAGTCCACGGAAAACCCGTGCTCGTTCAGAAAATGGGAGAGGATCGTCTCCATAAACGCGCAGTCCATGTGGATCAGCTCCCCGCACCGCTCGCATTTCAGGTGGATGTGCTCGGGCCGGTTCCCGCATCCGTCGTACTGATAGCAGGCGCACTCTCCCCGCCCGGTCCCCACGGTGAATTTACGCAAAAGCCCCGCATCGGTAAGGGACGCAATGGCGCGGAACACCGTGGCCTCCCCGGCGTCCACCTCGGCGTACACGTCCTTTACGGTAAAGCAGCGGTCCGCGTGCTCCATGAAGAACCGCAGGACCGCGTCCCTCTGTCTGGTTTTATACTGCATTCCGGTCACCCGATTTGAAAATGAAATTCAATTTCAGTTTTCATAGTATACCACAGAAGGATCCGGTTGTCAAGAAAAAACCGGCGTTTTTTGACGTCGGTTTTTGAGGTGTGTTCACACTATGAGGAAGGAAACGCTTCGCGTCTGCGATTAAATGACCCTGCGCAGGTCGGTCGCCTCGAAAACAGCGCTCGAAACGCGCATGACATGGGAGATCTGTATGGCGGACATCAAGGGACGAATCGATTTGCCGACTCGATGTATGGAGCACGGTCAGCCGCGGACGGGCTTGGCCAGGGTTTTATTGGAGAACTGCTTGGTTCCGGTGAGCTCCTTTTCGATGACGAGGAAATCCGGGACGGCGAATTCCTCCGCCTCGTCGCTCAGCTCCACCTCCAGAACAGCCTTCCCCTCCAGACCGGGGCCGCCGATCTCGGGCGGATACACGTCGATCTCCATGACGTGCCCCTCGAAGGGAAAGCTGTACCGGGTCTTTGTCAATTCCGTATCGGCTTCGGCGTAAAACGCCCGGTACTCCTCCTCCGTGATCTCCCGCTCGTCCTCGAGGCGGCTGAGCTTCGTGAGCTTTTCCTTCCGGGTGAACACCCACGTGACCCGCTCCCCCTCCTCGATGCGGCGAACCCGGCGCTCCAGACCCTTCTTCACCTTGATCAGGTAGGTCTGGCGGATCCGGCGCACGCGGCATTCCGGAAGCGACTTCACAAAATCGAGGTCGGGCAGGCGGATCAGAAATTTCCGTTCGGTTTCAACAGCCATGGGTTCCTCCTTCTCCGGCCCGCCCGCTGTGTCTTACAGGATCTGTTCCCCGCGCACGAATGCACGCACGTACTGGCGCATTTCGTAGCCGGTGGTAAGTCCCCGCGCGCCGCCGATGAACTCCCGCTTTTCCTGCTCGGACAGACGGGAAAACCGCGTCAGGCTGGAATCCTCCTCCGTCAGGGCGAGGCTGAGAGCGGCGGGCATGGGGAACTCCGTTTCCTTCATGGGAGCGGGCGTCCGGTCGTACTGATTCATTGGGTGATCCTCCTTCGGATTCGGGCTGAGAGCAGTATGCCCGGTCCGGGGAGGAGCTATGCACTTGCCGTCCGAACTCTCCCCGGGATCTCCCGCACCATCCGGCGGCGGCCGCATATGCTGGAATGATCCCCGGGAAAGGAGGAACGGAAATGTTCGACTGCGATCACAACAACGGAATCGTCTGGATCGTGCTGGCCCTGGCTGTGATCTGCTGGTGCCGCGGAAACGGCGGGACCCAGAACGTCGGCTGCGGCTCCATCGGCTGCGGCGGATGCGGCGGATGCCGGTAACCGAAGCAAAATTCATGTGCCCTGCGGAACCCCGCGGGGCTTATTTATCTCCCCGCGATCCGGGCGTAGGTCTCGATCATGTCGTCCCGACAGGCATCCGGAACGGCATCTGCGAGGGGCGCGCCGTATTTCAGAAGATCCCGCACGTAGGTGGAGCTGATCATGGAAAGCTCCGGGGCGGAGGGCAGGATCACGGTCTCCAGCTCCGGATCGAACCGCTTCATGATGAAGGCCAGATTGTACTCATAATCGAAATCCCCGCCGGACCGGGCTCCCCGGACGATGAACCGGGCTCCCAGCTCCCGTGCCGCGTCGGAGGTCAGCCCGCCCCAGAGCACGGCGTCCGCTCCGGGGATCCCCCGGCAGACCTCCTGGCAGAACCGCAGACGGTCCGCGGGGGGAAACATGCCGGACGCCTTCTCCGTGTTGGCCAGGATCACCACCGTCACCCGGTCGAACATGGCGGCGGCCCGGCGGATCAGATCCTCGTGGCCGGAGGTGACGGGGTCAAAGCTCCCGGTGATGATCGCCCGTCTCATGCTTCCTCCGCTCCGGTCCCGTCTCCGGATTCTTCGCCGTCCGGGATCTCCTCTCCCCGGGGAGTCAGCAGGGTGATGCGGGTCCGGCCGTACAGGGGGGATTTCAGCACCGCATAGCGGGAGGCCAGCTCCTCGTCCCCGCCGAACACGTCCCGCAGGATCGCTTCGGCGGCCACGTCCTCGTCCTTGCGGATCCGGGTGGCCTTCGGAGGGATGTCGCAGTCCGTCTCGCAGACCAGGGTGGATCCGGGAGCCGCGAAGCCCTCCGCCGCGATGGTCCGCAGCGCCTTGGGCAGCATGCCGCTTCCGTAGGGGGGATCCAGGAAGATCAGATCGAACTTTTCTCTCCCGGCCGCGCTCCGCAGGTAGGAGGTATAGGTGTTCCCCACGATCCGGCATCTCCCCGCCAGACGGGTCTTCTTGGCGTTCTCCTCGATGCAGGCGGCGGCCTCCTTTGAGGAATCCACCAGCACCGCCCGCTCCGCGCCCCGGGACAGAGCCTCCAGCGCCATCTGACCGCTGCCGGCGAAGAGATCCAGCACGACGCGGCCTTCGATGTCGAACTGGATCATGGAGAACACGGCCTCCTTGACCTTGTCCGAGGTGGGACGGGTAATTTCGCCCTCGGCGGTGACGAGCTTCGTCCCGCGGGCGGATCCTGTGATGACTCTCATGTGATGATCCTTTCGTATGCTCATGCCTCCCCGCGAAGGGAGGAAAAAACGCGCCGCTTATTCCGTCTTCTTTTGGCGGAAGTGCTGATAAATCTCCTCAGCGTCCCTTTCGGAAATCCCGGGGACGGAGGCGAGGGTCTCCCGGTCGGCCTCCCGGATGGCGGTGACGGTGCCGAGGGATTTCAGAAGGGCCTTGGCCTTGGCAGGACCGATGCCACGGATGGCTTCCAGGGAGGAGGTCTTCAGGGTCTTCCGCTTCTGGCCGGTCATGCGGGCCACGGAATAGCGGTGGACCTCCTCCTGAATGCCGTAGATCAGCCGGAACACGTCGGCCTGCCGGGCGATGTTGATTTCTCCCTCCTCGTCGCAGAGGGTGCGGGTCTTGTGGTGCTCGTCCTTCACCATGCCGAAGACGGGGATCTCGTATCCCTCCCGGGCCATCATCTCCTTCACCACGGACACGTGTCCCCGGCCTCCGTCCAGAAGGATCAGATCAGGCACCGCGGACATGCCGTCATCCGGCTGTCCCATGTGGGCCAGACGGCGGGAGAGGGCTTCGGTCATGGAGGCATAGTCGTCCTGGCCGGAGGAGGATCTGATGTTGAAGGTGCGGTATTCGCTCTTCTTCATCTTTCCCTCCGCGCAGACCACCATGCCGCAGGTGATGTGCTCGTCCCCGAGGTTTGAGATGTCGTAGGCCTCGATGCGCTCCGGCAGAACCTCCAGCTTCAAGAGCGACGCCAGGGAGGCCAGGGTCCGCTCGTTGTCCTTTTCCTGCTTCGCACGGTTTTCGGAGTGTCTGGCCGCGTCCTGAACCGCCATATCGCAGAGGTACTTCGACGCGCCCCGCTTCGGCGTCCTCACCTCAACCTTGTGGCCAGACCGTTCGGTGAAGTAAGTCTCCAGCACGTCCCGATCGTGGTCGGGGATCTCGAAGGACAGAAGGATCTCCCCGGGGATGAACTCCCGGGACTGGTAAAGGGACATGAGGAACACGGAAAAGGGAGAATCCCCCGCCGCGTCCTCCTCCTCCGCCGTGATCTCGTCGCCGCCGAAGAGGAAGTGCTCGCTGTCGGCGATATAGCCGCTCCGGACGTAGAACACCGCCGCGCAGTCCCGGAAGCTCAGCTCGTCCACGCTGGTGATGTGCAGACCGATCACGTCGCACTCCACGTCGGGGGAGCCCACGGCCTTCTGCCGCTCGCCCAGCTTCCGCAGTCCGGCGATGGCGTCCCGGTATCTGGCGGCCCGCTCGAACTCCAGCTCGTCGGAGGCCCGGAGCATTTTGGCCGTGAGCCCGGCGATGACGTCACGGGTGCCGCCCCGGAGGATCCCCGCCGCCTGATCCAGCACGGCGTCGTACTCCTCCCGGCTGACCTCTCCCGTGCAGACTCCCATGCATCGACCCATCTGATAGTACACGCAGGGCCGTTCCTTCCCGATGTCCGCCGGGAACCTCCGCTTGCAGGAGGGCAGCTTCAGGGTCCGCTCCAGCTGTCCGATGACGGAAAACACCGTTGCCGTGGCGGAATAGGGACCGAAATAACGGCTTCCGTCGGGGGAGCGCTTGCGGCTCATGGTAATGCGGGGCCACTCCTCCCCGTCTCCCTTCTCCGGCGTTCCGATGCGGATGTAGGGATAGGATTTGGCGTCCTTGAGCTTGATGTTGTACTTGGGGGTGTACTGCTTGATGAGGGAGTTCTCCAGCGCCAGGGCCTCCATCTCCGTGTCGCAGGTGATGAAGCGGAAATCGTGGACCGACGCCGCCATGCGGGTGGTCTTCGGATCGTGGGCGCCGTGGAAATACTGGGACACCCGGTCACGGAGCGAGCGGGACTTGCCCACGTAGATGACCTTGCCCGCGGCGTTCTTCATGATGTAGACCCCGGGCTGTCTCGGAAGGGCGGCCGCCTTTTCCCGCAGATGATCGATATTCG
This sequence comes from uncultured Ruminococcus sp., assembly GCA_902778205.1. GTDB lineage: Bacteria > Bacillota > Clostridia > Oscillospirales > CAG-272 > UMGS1696. Next base: position 12,739 of record CACYWX010000047.1, read on the forward strand.
GCGAAAGACTGCTCATGAAAAAACGCCTCCTGTCCGGGACGGGTTGACCGGTGCGCAGGACAGAATCCCGCTTTCCGGTTTACACACAAATGGGCGATGATGCTTTGCTTCACCATCGCCCTTGTTCTGCCGTTTTATTCATCCGCTCCGGCCCTGATCCGGTCTCCCGGCGGCCGGTCCGGACTGCTTCGGAACCGCTTTATTCCGCGAAGCCGCTGTCAATCAGCGTGGAGAGGCCCTCGAGAGCTTCCTCCTCGTCGGTCCCATCCGCGATCAGCGTGATCGTCATGCCCTTGACGATGCCCAGGGACAGAACGCCCAGCAGGCTCTTGGCA
>CACYWX010000048.1 GCA_902778205.1 uncultured Ruminococcus sp.
CCGCCTGGGCGTCGGAGGCGTAGAGCGTGGGTTCGCCCTCTCCGGACGCGCCCTGTCCCACGGAGCCGTATTCGCCCCGGGTCACTCCCATGCAGAGGCTCCTCAGCCGGATGTTCCGCACGGGTCTGCCCGGCTCGCCGCGGAGGTCGAACAGCTTGAACAGCCGGGGGATACAGGCGTCCACGGTCTCCGGGGTGATGCTCTCGTCCCGGGGCACGTAGTAGATCCGGCCGTTCTCCGCGTACCATTCGTCGGGCTGGCCGAAGGTCTCCGCCACGTTCTCCAGGCAGTATTCCAGCCGGGAGGCCGTTCCGGGTCCGCCGTCGATGCCGAACCGGGAGGGATAGAGCATGGTCACCCGGCGGGTTTCGGGATCGTAGCGCTCGATGGGGGTGTGCTCGTCGATCCAGTAATGGCAGAAGCTCAGCTGGACCCGCTCGATGTTGCGGAAATTCTTAAAATCCCCTTCCTGCGCGATAAACCATTTGGACGGGGAGAAGAGCTTTCCGTCGTGGTTCTCCACGTCATCGGCGTACAGCCAGCCCTCGGCGGGATACCGGGTCAGCTTCGCCCTGGTCCCGTTCACGTAGAAGTCCGTGAAGTCGATGCCGCCGGGCGCGTCCTGATTCAGAGCGGCCTCCGGAATGGGCGCGGACAGGCAGGGCACGCCGCCGAACTCGTCCCGGATCCAGTTCTCCACCCGGACGCCGCCGATCACCCGGGCCTCTCCGGGTCCGAAGGGTTCGATGGTGACGCCGGTGACGCCGGGATCCACCCGGACGGTGTCCCGCAGGCAGTGAAGGCCGGGCAGGAGCTTCAGGGAGATGGGCTGGTTCACGCCGATGCGCCGCAGCTCCCGGATATAGGACAGGGCCGCGGGAATGTCCGGGAAGGGCGCGCCGTCCGGGCAGGCCGCGAATTCCGTGCCGCTCATGCCGTCGGTCCGGCCGCTCCATCCGGAGGGCGCCGCATACAGGGATGTGATTTTGTTGTAGGGAATCATAGGTACCTCCTGTTGTGAGGGTAATCCGTGTGGATTTGTTCAGCTCAGGGTATGCAAAAGGAGGGCAAACCGGTGATGGTCGTCCTCCTTTCGGATCGTATGAAGCCGTCAGGCGTTCATGCTCTTGGCAACTTTTTCGTTGTAGGTGACGGTTTCGCCGCGCTGGGCCAGCAGGTCGGAGTAGTCCTGATTCTTCAGGGCGTCCTCCGCCTGAGTCTCCCACACGACGAGATCGCTCTCGCCCACGTAATACATGATGTGCCAGCCATACTGCTCGCTCTCGATCAGGGCGTGGTCGCCGGGCTTTCTGGCCGCGTCGAAGAGCCAGCTGTCGAATTCGTCGATCATGGCGCCGGGCGTCACATCCTCATAGAGACCGCCGACCTCATTGGAGCCGGGATCCTCGGAGTATTCGCCGCAGAGCTCGATGAACTTGTCCTCGCTGAAGCCTGCCGCTTCCCATTCCGCGTAGACCTCGTCCGCCTTGGAGGAATCCTCGTAGGTGGTGTTGAGGAACAGAATGTGGCGCACGTTCCGGGCGTGGGTGTCGTCCAGATAGGCGGCCTTCGTCAAGAGATACGTGGTGAAGGTGTCCCCGCTGTCCTCGTCGATGACGGTGGCGTCACCCGCGGAAGCGCTGCCGGCCCATTCGCTGACGCCGGAGGGCAGGGCGGCGGTGGAAACATGGGTCTGCTTCGCGCCCTCCACAGCCGCATCGATGTCCTCAGCCGCCATGCCGGTGCCGGAGAGGATGGAACGGAGAGAGGATTCAAAGGCGTTCCCGTCGGCGGCTCCGGACAGCTCGTCGGCAGCCTTCTTCGCGGCGTCTGCTTCCTCCGCGCTGGTGGAAACGGGGTTGCCGTCGTCGTCATAGGTGCGGAAGGAGGCGGCGTTGAACTGATAGCTGTAAAGATCCACGCCCTTGAGCGCGTCGGCGTTCTCGTCGGCGTAGGCCTTCAGGTCTTCGTCGGTGTACTGGAAGCTGTCCATCACCTGCGTATAGGCCTTCTGCGCAAGCGCGGTGAGCTCCATGCACTTCTTCACGTCGCTCTTCTTCACGGCGTTGCCGGTCATGAGGCGGAGATACTCGTTCAGGCTGTAGCCCGCGGTCTTGGCCTGGTCCTCCAGGGTGTCAAGCTGTCCGTCGATCTCGGCCCGGTCGTCCGCGGTCAGCTCGTTGCCGTTCTCACGGCCGATCTCGCAGAGGGTCAGCATGTTCTTCGCGTAGTCCCGGGTCAGGCTCACCAGGTAGTCGAACCAGGAGCCGCCGTCCGTCATGTAGGGGCAGTCCTGACTCTTCAGGGACACGCCCTGCTGCACGCCCAGATAGCTGAACGCGGAGGCGTAGTTCTGATACTGGGAGTTGTAGAAATAGGAGAACATCATGCCGTCGACGGAATAATGCTCGGATTTCAAGGCAACCTTGCTTCTCTGTACCGTGCCGGAATTGTAGAGAGTGTTGTAGACAGCCAGTCCGACGACCAGCAGCGCCGCAACGATCACGCACACGGTGATCAGCAGGGACTTTCTTTTTTCCTTGTTCATGGGAAGTGCGCTCCTTTCCAAACTGCGCATGAATAAATCGGGTCACTTGGTTATTATAGCATAGTTTGAAGCGGAATGCAAGCGTTCACAGAACTTTTACCGTTCCGTTCCCGATTTTTCACAACCGTCCCCGTCTTGCAATCCGGACGCGCCTGTGCTATAATGACGCAAAACGAACGACATGAGGAACGCCATGAACACGGAACCCTCCTCCCTCCTCTCCCCCGTCGAACGGCTGGAACGGGACAAAACCCTCTCCGACGCGGAATTCGCGGCCCTGCTCGACACCGACGCCCATGACGCCGCGCTCTTTTCCGCCGCCGACCGGGTCCGCCGGAGCGTCTACGGAACCGACGTCTACGTCCGGGGACTGATCGAGTTTACCAATATCTGCAAAAACGACTGCTTCTACTGCGGCATCCGGCGCAGCAATCAAAACGCCTCCCGCTACCGTCTGGACGAGGAGGAGATCCTCGGGTGCTGCTTCTCCGGATGGGAGCTGGGCTACCGCACCTTCGTCCTGCAGGGCGGCGAGGATCCCTTCTTCACGGACGACAGAATCTGCCGCATCGTCTCCCGGATCAAGCACCATTTTCCGGAGTGCGCCGTGACCCTCTCCATCGGGGAGAAGAGCCGGGCCTCCTATCAGGCCTATTTCGACGCCGGCGCGGACCGCTACCTGCTCCGCCACGAGACCGCCAGCCCCTGGCTCTACGGTCAGCTCCATCCCGCCTCCATGAGCCTCGACAACCGCGTCCGCTGCCTGTGGGACCTGAAGGACATCGGATATGCCGTTGGCGCGGGCATGATGGTGGGACCGCCGCGTCAGACCACGGAGCATCTCATTGAGGATCTGCGGTTCCTGGAAAAGCTCGGCCCTCACATGATCGGCATCGGGCCCTACCTCACCCACCGGGACACGCCCTTCGCCGCAGAGCCCAACGGGAGCCTCGCCATGACCCTGCGTCTTCTGGCCGTGCTGCGCCTCATGTTCCCCCATGCCCTGATCCCTGCCACCACCGCCCTGGGCACCATCCATCCGAAGGGCCGGGAAATGGGGCTGAAGGCCGGGGCCAACGTCATCATGCCGAACCTGTCCCCCGTGGGCGTGCGGAAGAAGTACGAGCTGTACGAGAACAAGATCTGCACCGGGGAGGAGGCCGCCGAGTGCCGGGTCTGCCTGGACCGCCGGGTGGAGTCCGCCGGATACCGGGTGGTGGTGGACCGCGGCGATCCGAAATGAAGAAGCGCGCCCCTTCCCATTAAGCTTTGATTAAGTCCCGCCCGTGCGCCTTGACGGCGGGGAACGGTTCCGGTATAATACAGGCAGAACATCCGACGGGATCCCCCGCCGCGGAACGGAGGCGCACAACATGAAGGACGAGCTGAACAAGAAAATAAAGGAGCTCTGCGAGGAAGCCGGAAGCGCGTCCGCCGCGGCCATGGCTCCCCGGCTGATCAGCGACCTGGACGTCGAGTACGACAAGCGGGTGCGGGCCGGCATGAACGAGCTGGACGCCTACCGGGACGTGCTCCGCAGCGTGGACCGCATCCGCGCCATGCTGAACGCCCTGCCGAAGGATCCCCCTAAGGATCCCGGAATACGGACCGCCGGAAGCGGTGCCGCCGGAGAAGCCGCCCGCATCTTCGGAGAGGATGACGAAGAGGACGGCTGGAATCCGGTGGAGGACTTCAACGACCGGATGGCCGGGCGGAAGACGCTGAGCTTCTATCTCGACAAGGCGTCCGCGCTTCTCTGGGTGGGGACCTCCCTTGTGTACTTCCTCTGGTCCCTGACCTTCGGCGGATGGCATTATACCTGGCTGATCTTCCTGTGGGCGACGCTGGGTCAGATCATCCTGTCGGGAGCCGAGGACTACAACAAGAACCTGAACATCCGCAAGACCATGCACGACACCGCCTCCGGATGTCTGTGGGTGGGCGCGGTGATCCTGTTCTTCCTGGCCGGCTTCGGACTGGGGCTCTGGCGCTTCTCCTGGCTGGTCTTTCTCGCCGCCACCGCTGCCCAGATCCTCCTGGGAGCCTTCCTGGGTGACGGAAAGTGACCCGGGCGACGGAAAGTGACGCTCCCTGTCCGGTTTACTCAATATACAGGATTGTTCACAAATGGCAACCGTTGCGTTTGTTGACAATCCCGTTTTTTTATGCTATACTGGCGCAAAGTACGGTGAGCGGAGGCGCGTCATGGCGGACAGGCAGGAAGTGGAAATCGCGCGGGATTTTCTGAATTTCATGGTGAATTATTATGCGATGACCAAGCGGCATATCGTGGAGACCAACCAGTATCGGTTTCACTCCCACGGCTTCTCCATGCTGTACGCCCTGCGGAGCTTCCGGGACACCCCCGTCACCATGTCCCGCTTCGCCGGGGAGATGGGCATCACCAAGCAGCAGCTCACCAAGCTGGTGAACGATCTGGAGCAGCAGAACTTCGTCCGCCGGTCCCACAACAAGGACAACCGGCGGCAGGTGTACATCGAGATCACGGACGAGGGATGCGCCCATCTGGAGCGGATGATCGGGGAGATCCTGCACGAGATCACCCGCTCCCTGGAGGACATCGCCCCCGAGGACCGGGTCCGTCTGGGCGAATGCGCCCGCACCATGGTGGAGATCTTCCGCCGCGACGCCGAGAACTGCCGGGCGAGGGATAATGGGTGAGGAAGCCGATTTCCCGCCAGGCGTGTTTCCGCCGAAGCTCCGGGAACCGTAGATAAGGCACCCACAGCGAAAGGAGCAGGTCTCGGAACGGTTCTGAATGCGCTTTTTCCCTGCCGTGCACTGCGCGCTTCGATCGCTGTTTTCGAGGTTCCCGAGAAAACCGAAGAACTTCGTTGGCAACGAAGTTCTTCGCATGTTTCGGCTGACTCCACCAGACCGCGCGGTGACATGAGAGGTACGACCGTATTGATCTGCAGTTTTAAGCTGTAAGGATTATGCTCCCCGGCCAAGGGGGACCTCCGGGAGGGGTACCTGTGGCCTGAACTGGTACCCCTCCCGGCGCCCGGCCTGCGCAAGACCATTCAATTGGAAACGCGGAGCGTTTCCTTCATCAGGAGGACGCGCATGTTAACGAAAGCACAACTGGAGCGGTATCTGTCCCTCTGCCTGGCGTCGGAGGCGGATTTCGCGGAAATCTATGAGGAGGAGGAGACCTCCGAAACCGTCTCTTCCCTCAATACGGAGGTGGAGAACGTCGCCCGGACGGTGAAATCCGGCGCCGGGATCCGGCTGTACAAGGGCGTGCAGTCCGTCTACGGCTTCTCCAACTTCGTGGACGATGAGCATCTTCTGCCCATCATCGGCGACCTGAGAAGCGCCCTGGGCGATACGGAGGGGAAGGAAGCGCCCGCCGTGACCCTGACCGAGGCCGCCGTCCCGGACAACAATCCCGTCCGGATCGACTTTGAATCCGTGCCCCTCTGCGATCGCGCGGAGCTGGTGTTCCGGGGCGAGAGAGCCGCCAAGGCGTACGACGGCCGCATCGTCAAGACCCAGGGACGGCTTCTGAACGTCCGCCAGCGGGTCCAGATCGCCAATTCCGAGGGGCGGCTGGCGAAGGATCTCCGGGTCCGCACCCGCCTCATGATCGACGCCTACGCCGCCGAGGGGGACAACTTCCAGTCCGGCGGCTACTATCCCGGCGCGGGTCAGGGCCTTGAATACTGGGAGGAGAAGACCCCCGAGAGCATCGGCGAGGAGGCCGCCCGTTCCGCCGTGGTCATGCTCTCCGCCGTGGACTGCCCCTCCGGGAAAATGCCCGTGGTCATCGACAACGAATTCGGCGGCGTCATCTTCCACGAGGCCTGCGGACATTCGCTGGAGGCCACCTCGGTCTCCAAGAACCAGTCCGTATTCGCCGGAAAGCTGGGCCAGAAGATCGCCGCGGACTGCGTCAGCGCGGTGGACGACGGCACCATCCCCGGCGCGTGGGGCAGCGAGAACGTGGACGACGAGGGCACGCCCCAGAAGAAGCGCGTCCTCATCGAGAACGGCATTCTGAAGTCCTACATGATCGACCGGCTCGGCGGACGCCGTATGGGCATGGAGCCCACGGGATCCTCCCGGCGGGAATCCTATCAGTTCGAGCCCACCTCCCGCATGTCCAACACCTTCATCTGCGCGGGCAAGGACTCCTTCGAGAGCCTCTTTGAGGGCGTGGAGCGCGGCCTTTACGCGAAAAAGATGGGCGGCGGCTCCGTGAACCCCATGACCGGCGAGTTCAACTTCTCCGTCCGTGAGGGCTATCTCATCGAGAACGGGAAGATCACCACCCCCGTCAAGGGCGCGTCCCTCATCGGCAGCGGCGCGGAGATCCTTTTGAACATCGACCGGGTCAGCGACAACCTCACCCGCGGACAGGGCATGTGCGGCTCCTCCAGCGGCTCCATTCCCACGGACGTGGGCCAGCCCGCCATCCGCGTTTCATCCATCACGGTAGGAGGTACGGCAAATGAATAAGCAGAAATGGATCGTCCGGGCGCTGGAAATGGGCGTCGACGGGCTGGAAATCTACGAGGGACAGTCGGCGGAGCGTTCCGTCGCGTGGTTTGACGGCCAGATGGATTCCTTCGTGACCTCCGACGTGAAGGGGACCGCGCTCCGGGCCGTGGTGGGCGGAAAGGCGGCGACCCTGGTGCTGGAATCCGTGGACGACGACAAAATCGACGAAACGATCTCCCTGCTCATCGCCCAGGCGAAGCTGGTCTCCTCGAAGGACGCGGACATCCTGCGGGAGCCGGAGACCACCGACGAGGTGAAGTCCCGCGCCGTATGGGTCCGGCCGTCCATGGAGGAGATCCGGGCGAAGCTGGCGGCGGTGGAGGCGGCGGTCAAAGCGGCCGATCCCCGGGTGAAGCAGGTGACGGAGATCGGCTGGAACGAATCCTGCGATTCCCGGGAAATCACCAACTCCAAGGGCGTTCACGTCACCGATTCCGGCCGCTCCCAGATCCTCTACGCGGGCGCCGCGGTGGAGGAAAACGGCGAGGTGAAGGACGGCTTCCACATCGAGGTGGTCTCCGATCTTTCCAAAATCGATCCCGCAGAAATCGCGAAAAAAGCGGTGGAGGATGCGGTAAACGACCTGGGCGGGAAGCCGGTTTCCTCCGGTCAGTATCCCGTGATCCTCGAGCGCCGGGCCATGACCTCCCTCTTCGGCGCGCTGACCGACATGTTCTCCGGCGACCTCATCGGCAAGGGCCTCTCTCCCCTGAAGGACAAGGCGGACGCGGCCATCTTCTCCGACAAAATCACCGTGGTGGACGACCCGAAAAACACGGACTGCCTCAGTGTCGCCAACTACGACGACGAGGGCTGTCCCACCCGCCGGAAGGTGCTGGTGGACAAGGGCGTGTTCCGTCAGGCCCTGCACAACACGAAATCCGCCGCTCGCATGGGGGTGGAGAGCACCGGCAACGGCTTCCGGCACGGGTACGCGGGCTCCGTTTCCGTCAGCCCGAAGAACTGCTGCATCCTGCCGGGAGAGGATTCCTTCGACACCCTTCTCGAAAAGATGGGGAACGGGCTGGTCATCACGCGGCTGGCGGGTCTCCACGCGGGTCTGAACCACATCACCACGGACTTCTCCCTCCAGTGCTCCGGGTATCTGGTGAAGGACGGAAAGAGGGACCGCCCCGTGGCCCTCATCACCGTGGCCGGGAACTTCCTGGAGCTGATGAAGAAGGTTTCCGCCGTGGGCTCCGATCTGGACTGGGAGTACCGCTCCCTGGCCTGCCCCAGCATCCTGTTTGAGTCCTGCGCCGTCGCGGGAGAATGAGATTTTCGGGAGGCGCATCATGATCGTCAAACGCATTTTCCTGGAAGAAGGCAATCCCGAGGCCTGGCTCGACGCCTATATCGCCGATCCCGTACGCGGATTCACGCGGCGCGCCATACTGGTGATCCCCGGAGGCGGATACGGGGCCGTCTGCTCCGACCGGGAGGGGGAGCCCATCGCTCTGGCCTTTATGGCGGAGGGGTTCAACGCCTTCGTCCTGCACTACACCGTGGGCCGGAAAAAGCCCTACCCCGCCCAGCTGAGGGAGGCGTCCCTGGCCATGGCGCACATCCGCTCCCACGCGGAGGAATACGGCGTCGATCCCCATCGGGTCTTCACCGTGGGATTCTCCGCCGGCGGCCATCTGGCGGGCTCCCTGGCCGTCATGTGGCACCGGGAGGAGGCGTGGAAGGACACCGGCATCGAATACGGTCAGAACAGGCCGGACGGCGCCGTGCTGGTCTATCCCGTGGTCTCCGGCGCGGAATACTTCCGGGAGGGCGGCACCTTCTCGAATCTCTGGTGCAAGGACCGTCCGACAGACGAGGAGCTGAGGACCGCGTCCCTGGAGCTGGCGGTGGATGAGAGGACCGCGCCTCTATTCTTAGTCCACACCTCCGACGATCCGGGGGTGGACGTGCGCAATTCCCTCCTTCTGGCCTCGGCCTGCCGCGCGAAGGGACTGCCCTTCGAGCTCCACGTCTATCCCCACGGTCCTCACGGCGTCGCGCTGGGGAACGACATCACGGCCTGCGGAAATCCCGGATGGTCCAATCCCCGGGTCGCCCGCTGGGTGAAGGACGCCGCCGCCTGGGCCGAAGAGATCGGCGCGAACTGATTTTTCCAATAAACGCACAAACAGGGACTGCCCGATTCGGACAATCCCTGTTTTTCGTATTGGTAATATATTTATTTCTCAATCGCCGCCTTGCGGGACATGATGGCGTGCAGCTTGTCCAGATCGAACTTGATCCGCCGGTCGAAGGCGTAGATGCCGTTCTTCTCCTGATAGACGTCCGTCAGCTGCGTATAGCAGAAGGCGCACATCTTCGGGTTGTCCAGAAGGACGTTGATCAGACCCTCGAACCGGGCGTAGAACTCGTCCAGGGACTTGGGCGCCTGACCGTAACCCCAGGCCGCGGAGGGATCCTCGTCGATGTTCCAGTAGGTGCCGCCGAACTCGGACACGAAGTAGGGCTGGCCCTCGTACTTCTCGTGGTCCGGATTGTTCACGAAGGGGCTGCCCTCGCCGGTGATCAGGGGCTCGAAAGCCTTCTTGAAGGTCTCGGGATTCTGGTCGTAGTTGTGGACGTCGTAAATGTCGGTGATGACGTGGACGTAGCCGGAGGTGTCGATGATAGGCCGCATGGGATCGAAGTCCCGGGTCGCCTGATACATGACGCGGAACAGATCCTTGTTGCGGTTCCGGCCGGTCTCGTTGAAGGGACACCAGCCCACCACGGACGGGTGGTTGTAGTCCCGCTCCAGCTCGGTCAGCCACTCGGGCAGGATGGACAGCAGGGCAGCGGGATTGGACTCGTCCAGGCCCCAGTTGGGGAATTCGCCCCAGAGCAGGTAGCCCAGCCGGTCAGCGTGGTACAGCGTGCGGGGCTCGAACACCTTCATGTGCATCCGGGCGCCGTTGAAGCCTGCCTTCTTGGAGTACTCGATGTCGCGGATCAGCTCGTCGTCGTCCTTGGCGGTGTAGATCCCTTCCGGATAGTACTGCTGATCCAGCACCAGACGCTGGAACACCGGCTTGTGGTTGATCTCAATGGCATAGCCGTTGATGGCCACGGACCGCATGCCGAAGTACGCCGTCGCGCAGTCGTCCCCCGCTGTGATCTTCAGATCGTACAGGTTGGGCTCGTCCAGGCTCCACAGCTTCGCGTCGGGAACCTCCACCTCGAACTGGGCGAACTTTCCGAGGACGGGCGCTTCCTTTTCAGAGACCTTTTCGCCGCCGAAGAGGACCTCAGCCTTCAGGGACTTCAGCGCGGACTGACCGCCCTCGAGGGACACGGTGACGTCGATCTTGCCGGCGTCGATGTCCGGGGTGATCTTCACGTTCTTCACGTAGTTCTTCGGGACGTACTCCATCCAGACGGTCTGCCAGATGCCCGTGCAGCGGGTGTAGTGGCAGCCGGCGTTGTAGTAGCTGTAATAGACCTGCTTGCCGGTGGGCTGGAGGTTGGAGTGGCCGTTGTCCTCGGCGAAGACGGAAATCACGTTCTCCCCGTCGGTGAGGCATTCGGTGGCGTCCACGGCGAAGGGCGTATAGCCGCCCCGGTGCGTGCCCGCCAGCTTTCCGTTGACGCGGATCTCGCTGTAGTAATCCACCGCGCCGAAATGGATCAGCACCCGGCCGCAATTCAGGCACCAGCCCTCGGGCAGGGTCACGGTGCGGCGGTACCAGACGGCGGGGATGAAGTCCACGTACTCAATGCCGGAGAGCTTGGATTCCGGCACGAAGGGCACGACGATCTCGCGCTCGTACTTCGGAGCCTCCCACATCTTGCGCTCCCGGCCGGAATTGCCGAAGTCGAAGGCGAACTCCCAGGTGCCGTTCAGGTTGAGCCAGGTGTTCTCCCCGCGAACCAGGGTCGGACGCGGATATTCGGGTCTCGGAATGGACATAACAGTACCTCCTGTATATCCGCCGCGCAAAGTTCCGTTCCCGGAATGCCTCCCCGCGGCGATGTTTTTGGCTGTTTTGCGTTCGGAACGGGACGGCAGTCTATCGGACGATGTCCGTATACACGCCGGAGATGCCCGTTTTAAAAAACTCCTCTTCCCCCTCGTTGACGGTGTGGATGTAGAGCGGCACGCCGGAGCGCAGCATCCCGTCCACATAGCCCTCCACGGAGCAGAGCTCAAAGGAGAAGGTGAAGCCGATCAGGGGATGCTCCTCCGCGAACCGGCCCAGAGCCTTCCAGTCGGTCTTGGCGTTCCAGTCCAGCCGGTAGAGGGTGAAGACCACGTACTCGAACCCCATGGCCCGCACCGCGTCGTACTCGCTCTCATCGTAGATCTGCACCACGAAGCGGTTCTTCAGGTCCGGGCAGAAATCCGCGATGGCGCGGCATCCGGCCAGGTTGTCGTCCTTGATGTCGGTTACGATATACGTGTTCTCGTTGGCCCGGAGCCAGTCCGCCGCGTCGCCGATCCAGGCGGGGGTGAAGGTCCGGTAGATCCGGACGGAAAGAAAGTCCTCGAGGGACAGGGGCACGCCGTTTTCGATCTCGTCGGCGTACTCGGTATACCAGTCGTGGATGCAGGCCAGCTGACCGTCGGAGGTGAAGTTGAAATCCAGCTCCACCGCCATGGGTCTCCTCCCCGCCGCCGCGCACTGAGCAAGTCCCTCGGCGGAGTTGGAGCCGTCGTAGGTCCGGGGATTTCCCCATGCGTCGGGTCCCTCCAGCCGTCCGGCCGCGTGGATCACGTACCGCATGGCCTCACGGATCCGCGCCGCCTCCTCGGGATCGGAAAAACCGCTCTCCTTTGCCGGACCGCTTTTGGAACAGGCTGCACACAGCAGAAGCGCCAGCGCGAGAAATACGAACAGAATGCGCTTTGACACGGCGGATCCCTCCTGTCAGGTCCGGATTCTGCAAGAAAAGGGCGGGAAAGCAGTTCTCTCCCACCCTTTGTCTGCGTTTTGGAATTATTCCTCGTCGGCGGGCTCGTCGTCGGCAGGCTCGTCGTCGTAGTACTCTTCATCGTCCGCGGCATTGGCGGCTTCCTCGAGGAGGGAACGGATGGAGAGGCTGACCTTCTTGTTGTCGTAGTCGATGGCGGTGATCCGCGCGTTGACGATGTCGCCCACGGACAGGACGTCGTCCGGCTTCGCGATCTTGTGGTCCGCGATCTGGCTGATGTGGATCAGGCCATCGCAGCCGGGAACGATCTCGGCAAAGGCGCCGAAGGGCATCAGGCTGACGATCTTGACTTCCGCCACGTCGCCCTCATGATACTTGTTGGTGAAGATGTACCAGGGGTTCATCTCCTCGGTCTTGTAGCCCAGGGAGATTCTGCCGCGCTCGCGGTCGAAGCCCTTGACGTACACATGGATCTTCTGGCCCACGGACACCACGTCGGAGGGACGGCGGATGCGTCTCCAGCACAGCTCGGTGGTATGTACCATTCCGTCCACGCCGCCCAGGTCGACGAACGCGCCGAAATCGGTCAGGGACTTGATCTCGCCGTCGAATTCCATGCCTTCCTGGATGTTGTTCCAGAATTCCTCTTCTCTCTTCTTCCGCTCTTCTCTCTGCACCGCGCGGATGGAGGCGTAGGCTCTTCTTCTCTCGGGCTTGATCTCGATGATCTTGACCTTCTGGTCGGTGCCCACGATGG
>CACYWX010000049.1 GCA_902778205.1 uncultured Ruminococcus sp.
ACCCTGACGGCGGTGACCTTCGCGGAGCTTTTGCCGGGACTCTGGCTTCTGGGAACGGAGAACGCTCCGGCGGCGGCTTTTCTGATCGCGGCGGTGGATCTTCTGCCGGTGCTGGGCTGCGGGACGGTGCTGGTCCCCTGGGCGGCTGCGTCCTTCCTCGCGGGGAACGGCGGGCGGGGGATCGGACTCCTGCTCCTGCTGGCGGCGGTCTGGGTGACGCGGCAGATCCTCGAGCCGAGGCTGGTGGGAAAGGCCGCCGGGGTCCATCCCTTTCTGGCACTCACCGCCGGGTATCTGGGCCTGCGTCTCTTCGGCGGAACGGGCATGCTGCTCTCGGCCGTCCTGCTCTGCTCCCTGTCGGCGGAAAAAGAAAAAGGCCCGTGAGGACCTTTTCTCTTCAATATTTATCCCAGATACCCCTGCCGGAACAGGAGCTCCGCGACGCCCGCCGCTCCACGGAGGGTGTTGTGGGACAGGCCGACGAACTTGTAGTCGAACATGGTGTCGGGACGGAGCCGCCCGCAGGAAACGCCCATGCCGCCGTAGAGATCCCGGTCCAGACGAGCCTGGGGACGGTTGTCTTCGTCGAAATAGGTGATGAACTGCTCCGGAGCCGAGGGCAGACCCAGCAGCTGGGGCAGGCCGCGGAAGCTCCTCCACTCCTCCAGGATGGTTTCACGGGGAGGCGTGTTGTCGAAGGACATGAACACCGCCGCGGTGTGGCCGTCGGATACGGGGACCCGGATGCACTGGGAGGTGACGAGGGGCGTCTTTGTGGGAACGATGGTGTCGCCGCGGAGGTCACCCCAGATCTTCAGGGGCTCCCGCTCGCTCTTCTCTTCCTCCCCGCCGATATAGGGGATCACGTTGTCGACCATCTCCGGCCAGGTGTCGAAGGTCTTTCCCGCGCCGCTGATGGCCTGATAGGTGGTCACCAGCACCTCCCGGAGCCCGTACTTCCGCAGGGGCGTCAGGGCGGGGACGTAGCTCTGGATGGAGCAGTTGGGCTTGACGGCGATGAAGCCGCGGGTGGTGCCCAGCCGTTTTCTCTGGGCCTCGATGACGGCCAGATGGTCCGCGTTGATCTCCGGGATGACCATGGGCACGTCGGGCGTCCAGCGGTTGGCGGAGTTGTTGGAAATCACCGGGATCTCCGCTCTGGCGTATGCCTCCTCCAGGGAGAGGATCTCGTCCTTCTTCATATCCACGGCGCAGAACACGAAGTCCGCCAGATTCCCGATCTCGCCGGTCCGGGCGGCGTCCAGAACGGTCATGCCGCGGACGGCCTCCGGGATGGGAGAGGACATTTTCCAGCGTCCGGAAACGGCTTCCTCATAGGTCCTGCCGGCGGAACGCGCGGAGGCGGCCACGGCGGTCACTTCAAAGTAGGGGTGGTTCTCCAGCAGGGTCAGGAAGCGCTGTCCCACCATGCCGGTCGCGCCGATCACAGCGCACTTCAGCTTTTCTCTCATCTTGCACCCTCCGTCTGGGTTCTGAATCCGGATTGCACTTCTTCCATGGTCATTATAGCATGGATGGGGCCGCAGTGTCAACTTCTTAATGCACAAAATGAGGACATTCCGGCCTTCAAAAATTTGTATGGAGACACAAAAATGTTCGTTTTTCACAGCGGCGCTGTGTGAAAAAATCAGGAAAGTTCAAAAAACCGAACATGTTCCGCCGGACGAAAGATTCGACGGGGTGGGGTTGCTTTGCCGTGTGACGGGCGGGTGTCGTGGTTTTCACCGAATTTTCTCCCGGAAAACGGCGCGGGACTGTAAACATTAACAAATCGTCCACATCTCAATCCCGCCCGTGTGGTATAATAAAAACGCCGGAAGGGAAGAACATACTCTCCCCCGAGGGCAAATTCCGAAAAAGGCGGTAGGATCATGAACATCAACATCATCGGCAGACAGGTCACGATCAGCGACGACATCAGAGAATTCGTCGAAAAGAAGCTGGCGAAGTTCGACCGTTACTTCCCGAAGGGAGCCGACGCGGCCGTCACTTTCCGGAAGGTCCGCGACACCGTTTGAGCGGAGATCACCATCACGGTCGGCGGCACCCTCTTCCGCGGTGAAGAGACCAACTCCGACTACAGAACCGCCGTCACCCGTTCCATCGACGCCATCGAGGGCCAGATCCGGAAGAACAAGACCAGACTGGAAAAGCGGATGAAGACCACCTTCGCGGCTGCGGAAGCGGCGGTCGGAGAGACCGAGGCTCCCGTGGAGGAGGAGGGCGTCTTCGATATCCGCGAGAAGACCTTCCAGCTCAAGCCCATGACGCCGGAGGAGGCGATCCTGCAGATGAATCTGCTGGGTCACAGCTTCTACGTGTTCGGAGACGCGGACACCGGCGAGACCTGCGTGGTCTACAAGCGCAACGCCGGCAGCTACGGCCTCATCAAGCCGGAAAAGAAGGAAAACTGACCCGGACCCGCGCGCCCCGGAAGGGGGTGGATTCCGGTGAACCATAGATGCGGTCCTCCCGGACGAAGCGTGCCGGACGAGGGGCCATAGATGCTTGACAGAATAAAGGATTTCGCGGCTTTTTCCATGGGAGAAGGCCGCGTTTCTCAGTTGTGTCTTCGGTATCTTCTGCATATTGCACAGGGATTATTCCTGATTTTTGTATAAAAAATCTGTTTTCAATTTCTGACGGGTGTGATATAATAACCCCATCCCTTTATAAGGGGAGAATCCGCGGCCGAGGGTCCGGACCGTCCGGGAATCCGACCGCCGATGATCAAACGGAAGGAGAACGTCTTTATGAAAAAGACACTGTGTCTGGCGCTTCTCGTGATGATGCTGACCGGGCTGGCCGTTGCCGCCTCCGCCATCACCACGGTGGACCTCTCGATTCCGAAGGTCTCGAAGCTGCCCGTGATCGACGGCAAGTTCGATCCGAGCGAAGGCTGGGGAACCCCCGTGTCCACCATCACCTTCGACCAGATGAACGACGCCTACATCTCCGACACCATGTGGGAAGGCGACGAGGAGATCCTGCCTCAGTCCGTCACCACATACCTGCTGTGGGATGAAACCCATCTCTACTTCTGCTCCGTGATCGTGGACCCGATCCACTATTACGATACCGAGGAAGGCGACCTGGGCAACGCTTACGCCGGCGACGGCTTCCAGTTCGATATCAAGTCCATGGCGGACGACGATACCGGCAACCGCAACCGCTACTTCTACGGCCTGAACGTGGACGAGGGCTACATCGTGGTCAACCAGGACAAGGTGGAGCTCGACGCGGAGGCCGAGGGCATGGACGAGCCCGGCTGGAGCGAATGCGCCGTCACCCGCGACGAGGGAACGCAGACCACCACCTATGAGACGGTGTTCGACCTCTCCCTGAACCTGCCCGAGAAGGCCATCTCCGAGGGCTCCCAGTTCTATGTCCGCAGCATCGTGCTGTGCTGCATGGACTCCGCCACCGAGGACATCGTTGACGTGAACGTGCCCGGCATGGTGAACGGCGACTACGCCTACTGGCTTGCCACTGCCGCCGCCGGTGAGGGCGCTTCCGCCGCTCCCGCCGCTTCCGGTGAAAAGCCCGCTCTGGCCACCGTCGGCAAGGCAGGCGATTTCGACGACATTCAGCTGCCCGGCACCAACACCGCTCCCGTCATCGACGGCAAGCTGGACGACTGCTATGTGAAGATCCACGACTTCTACGCTCCCGACGAGGCCATGTGGTACGACAACGAGGATGCCGCCCACGAAGCCAAGGGCGAAGCGTGGGGCACCTGGGACAAGGACAACTTCTACGCCTTCTTCAAGGTGGAAGAGGAAGACTACTTCCCGCAGAACGGCGAAGCAGATCCTCCGGGATCCAACTACTCTTCCATGTACCTGGCCCTGCTGGCCACGCCTCCGGTGAACGACCTGCCCGAGAATGACCTCTACGTCATGCAGTGCAGCTTCAACCGCTCCATCGAGGACACCAAGGAGTGGAAGTACACCGGTTCCGTTCCGGAGCAGTTCCGGGACAACTCCGGCGCCTACGCCATCTACGACACCTGCCCCTTCGACTTCGAAGTGGTGAACGACGGCGTTTACACCTACTACGAAGTGAAGATGCCCTGGGACCAGATCGACCGCACCGGCGAGGTTGACTTCTCCGTCGGCCACAAGTGGTTCTTCAACTACATCATCACCTTCACCACCGATTCCGGTCACGCCATCGTTCAGTACGGCCAGGGCCTGATGAACGACATCTACGACATGGGCGGTCTGGTGACCCTGACTGCGGCTCCCGGCGGCGCTGCTGCCGAGGCTCCCGCCGAAACCGAAACCGCCGCTCCCGCCGCTGCCGGCGAAAGAGCCGTGGTGGAGACCGGCGCGGACGGCAGCCTGCAGATCCCCAAGACCGCGACCCCCATGGTCATGGACGGCGACGTGGATGACGGCTATGCCAAGCTGCACGACTTCTACGGTTCCGACGGCTTCCGCACCGACTACGACGCGGACAAGACCATCAAGGGAACCTCCTACACCGCGTGGGACGACAACTACTTCTACATGCTCCTGGACGTGGAAACGCCCGAGTATGAACCCATCTTCGACACGCAGGCCATCGACATGGGCATCGGCCCGGCCGGCTACGTGGCTCTTCTGGGCACCGCGGACGGCTCCTACACCGACGACCAGCGCTTCGAGATCGGCATTGCCCTGGCGGACGAGAACATTCCGGTCTGGAAGGTCTCCAGCCCCGCCGACATCAAGGACTCCAGCGCCGACAACTTCTGGTTCGACGAGTGCCCCTACAACTACGCCGTCAAGCGCGACGAGGCGACGGGACACATCTTCTACGAGTTCGGTATTCCGTGGTCCTTCCTTGACCGCACCGACACCCTCACCTATGCGGAGGGCAGCCAGTTCATTCTGAACTACGCGGCCAACGTGCACACCACCTCCGACTACAGCGCCGGCGCTTCCCACATTGTGGAGTTCGGCGGCGGCATCTGGGCGGGCGCCTACACCGACGGTCAGGTTGCGACCCTTGTGGCCGGTCCCGCGGCGGCTGAAGCCGGTCCGACCGAGCTTCTGAACAAGTCCTGGGACAACATCTTCGTGGACGGCGAAATGATGGTCAACGGCGGCGCGGACGGCTGGCTGGCGGACAATCCCGTGGAAGGCGACATCGCCGATCTGACGGTCCGCGGCTGGGCTTACATCAGCACCCCGATCACCGGATTTGCCTACACCGTGGATGACGGCGAGGCCGTGAAGTCCGCGGACTACATCGTGGACAGACCCGACGTCAAGGCCGCCATCAGCGAGGCTGCGGAAGGCTTCGAGATCGCGGTGGACGTTTCCGGCCTGGGCGACGGCGCGCACACCCTGAAGTTCTACGCGCTGGACGCGAACGGCGAGCTGATCGACACCACCTTCGCTCTGCCCTTCACCAAGGGCGCGGCTGCCGCGGAACCCGAAACCGAATCCCGCGGTCTGGCGGACGTGAACGCTGCCGCTGACGGCAAGGCTGTCATCACCGGTTACGAGTTCGTCTCCGGCACCGAGAGCTTCGGCGGAGAAGGTCCCGAGAACCTGTTCGACGGCGAAACCTCCACCAAGTTCTGCACCAACGTGTTCCCGGCGGAAGCCATTGCCAAGCTGGACGGCACCTACAACATCACCGGCTTCACCATGGCGACGGCCAACGACAACGCGGACTACAACGGCAGATCTCCCAACGCCTGGACCATCTCCGTCTCCGCGGACGGTGAGAACTGGACCGAGCTGGCCAAGGGCGACGACAGCTTCTTCGAAGAGACCAACTTCACCTACTATGCGGGCGAAGGCAAGGCGGACGGCGTGTCCTACGTGAAGTTCAACGCGGACGGCACTGCTTCCGGCACCTTCCAGGTCTCCGAGCTGACCCTGTTCGGCGACAAGGCCGAGGCTAACGTGGACGAGACTCTCGACCAGAAGGCCGAGGCTCCCAACACCTTCGACTTCGGCATCCTGGCGGCCGTGGCTTCCGTGATCTCCCTCGGCGGCTTCGCTCTGACGAAGAAGAGACACTGAGCACAGGCGGGATCGGACGGGGCACACGCTCCGTGAAACCGTGATCTGAGCTGAGAAATCCGGCTCTGCCCTTTGATCGGGGTGGGGCCGGTTTTTTGCGGGAAAGAACGACGGGGAATTTGAGAATCGCTATTGACAAAACAAAAGTTCTGTATTATAATAGAGAAAAAGATGAAACCGGCAGTTGATTGAACGGATGATTGCCGGGCAGAGGGGAGCGGATAATATGTGCGGACGGTATGAGTCCTGGGTGGACGACGACGAGATCGGGGAGATCCTGGATATGGAGAAGCAGGGGAGCGCGGCGCGGTATCTGAAGCAGGGCGAGGTCTACCCCGGAACGGTCCAGCCGGTGCTGTACGGATCCCGGATCCGGGTGCGGGCGCATCTCTCCCGGTGGGGACTCCTGCTCCCTCAGAACCGCGGCGGAGAGAAGACCGGTATGTCCGCCCAGCTGCGGATGGATGCGGACGGCGAGCTGACCGTGCCCGAACCGGACCGGGGAGGCGGACGGAAGACTTTCATCAATCTCCGGGCGGAAACCGTCGTCGGAAAGGGACGTTTCGCAGGCGCGTTCCGCGGGGAGGCGGAGGATCGTCTGCGGCGGGTGCTCGTCCCGGTGTCCGCCTATTACGAGTGGTCCGGCGGGGTGAAATACCGGATCGCGGACGGGGCGAGGGATCTCCTGTATCTCTGCGGGCTGGAGGAGGACGACGGGGAGCTGCTCCGGGAAAACGCTCCGGATCCGAAGAGCGCGTACGCCTGCTTTTCCTCCGCCGCCATGATCCCGGGGAGGCCGGATGCTGAGACGCGGCGCGCTGCGGGAGATCCCGGAAGACGGCACGTGATCCTGACGGCTCCGGCCGAGGGAGAGGCGGCGCGGATCCACACCCGGATGCCCCTGTTCGTCAGCCGGAGCGACTGCGGGGACTGGCTGTACGATCCGGATTTCGCCCGGGACCGGCTTGGCAGACCGTGGGGCAGGCCGCTGTCGGTGCGGGAGGCGTGATTGGAGCACAGAATGCCCGCCGCTTCATCTTTTCCATATTCGGAGGATGCGGAGGGCGGTTTTTCTGTCATATTACCTCTTGTAATAACGCCTCCCGGGGAGTATAATGGACAGCGTTGTTTGATGCGGATTCCGCCCGGAGGCAGGAGGTGCCTTTCGGACCGGGAGTTCGGGACAGAATTCGAATAACATTGTGAGGTAAAGTATGCAGACATTGCTGGCGCTGTCCGTCGCCATGTTCGCGGGTCTTCTCATGTCCCGCCTGACAAAGCTGAAAAACCTGCCCTCCGTTACCGCTTATCTGGTGGCGGGCATTCTGATCGGTCCCTACTGCCTGGGGCGGCTGGGGATCCCCGGCATCGGGTTCGTGTCCTCCGAGGACGTGGCCCGGTACGACATCATCTGCGACGCGGCCCTGGGCTTCATCGCCTTTGCCATGGGCAGTGAATTCCGGATGGAGGATCTGAAGCACATGGGCAAGAAGGTTGTGGTGGTCGCGGTCTTCCAGGCCATGACTGCCACGGTGCTGGTGGACATCGCCCTCTGCGTCATCCACTTCCTTATGCCCGACCGGTTCCCCCTGTCCGCGGCCATCACCCTGGGAGCCGTCGCCACCGCCACCGCCCCTGCCGCCACGCTCATGGTGGTGAAGCAGTACAAGGCGGACGGCCCTCTGACGCGCATGCTCCTGCCCATCGTCGCGCTGGACGACGTGGTGGGTCTGGTGGTGTTCGCCGTGTCCTTCGGCATCGCCAAGGCCATGGAGCACGGAGCCGTGGATCTGGTGTCCGTGATCGTGAATCCGCTGGTGGAGGTGGTCGCCTCGCTGATCCTCGGGACTCTCCTGGGACTGGCCTTCCATCTCTCCGAGCAGTTCTTCCTGTCCCGCTCCAAGCGCATGAGCATCTCCGTGACCTTCGTCTTTCTGGCGGTGGCCCTGTCCCAGCTGGAGATCCCCGCGGGACACGTGACGATCGGCTTCTCCTCCCTTCTGGTGTGCATGATGATGGGTACGGTGTTCTGCAACCTCTGCGCCTTCCAGGAGGAGCTCATGGGGCTCATGGACCGCTGGTCCGGCTCCATTCTGGTGCTGTTCTTCGTCCTCTCCGGCGCGGGACTGGAGTTCAAGGTGTTCAGCGACTGGGCCATCATTCTGGTGGGCGTGGTCTATATCCTGTTCCGGTCCCTCGGCAAGATCGAGGGGGCGAAGTTCGCGGCCCGGATGACCCACTGCGAGCCCACCATTCAGAAATACCTGGGCATTACGCTTCTCCCTCAGGCGGGCGTGTCCCTGGGCATGTCCCTGACCGCCATGAGTCTGGGCGAGCCCGGCATCATCGTCCGCAACGTCGCTCTGTTCGCCGTGCTGGTGTACGAGCTGGTGGGACCGCTCATGACCCGGATTGCCCTGGAGAAGGCCGGAGAAATCAGCGACAAGCCCATTCCCCCGAGACAGCAGGCAAAGCTGGACGCCGCGAAGAAGGGTTAACGGTTCCGCGGCACCGAACCGTCATACAATCGCAAAACAGGAGACTGACCGCTCAGCCTCCTGTTTTTTTGCGCTCAGGGAACAGCGCCGGTGTCCGGATGGAGGCGTCCGCCCGATGGACCGCCTTGGCGGACCGGAAAAAAACGGGCTGTCGCAAAACAATTTCAAAGTTTTGATCGAACTTTTACAAAATGGTCGCCGGGGATGCGCAGCTCCCCAGTTCTTAGGGCGGAGCCCTGATGCCGACTGGGTTTCATCTTTGATGAAACCCGGCAGAGGTCGGAATACCCAGGACGTCAAAAGAGTTCCTCTTTTTGCTTCTTTTTGCGCATTTATGCGCAGCTCCTCGATAAAGGAGAAAAAGAAGGGCAAAACCGTTTGAATCACAAAAAGGCTGTCGCATTTCTCCATTTTCAGGAGTTAATGCAACAGCCCCAGATGGTTGTTCGGACTTATTCGGAAGCCGAGTCGTCGAACTCCGCCGTGTCGGCGGCGGGATCGAAATCATAGACGGACAGGTCGCCGAAGAAGGCCGCGGATTCGTCGCCGAAGTCGGCGGTGAAGGATACGATCACGGACGAAGAGCCGGAGACGGTTTTTTCATCCGGAGGCAGGACCTTCAGATCCGCCTCGTTCAGCTCCCCGAGATCCCAGAGCGCTTCCTCTTCGGGCGTCAGGTCGAGAACGGGGAAGTCCGCTCCGAAATCCGGGTCGATGTCGGGAGGCGTGGTGCTCTTGCCGGCGTTCACCATCAGGACCGCCGCGGAGGAGAGGACGGACTGTCCGGCGGAGTCTGTGACGGTGCACCGGTAGGTGTACACGTCGTGGCGCGTCTCGGCGGTAAAGGTGTAGTTTGCGGTCTTTCCGGAGGCGGCGGAGACGTTGGCCCATGCGGCTGCTCCGGGCTTCAGATACTGCCACTGATAGGAGTAGGGAGCCGTGCCGCCCTTGACTCCGACGGAGAAGGTGACGTAGGACCCGGCGGTGACCACTCTGCTGGAGGGCTGCGTGGTGATCGCGAGGTCTTCCGTCGGGGTGCCGGAGACGGTCAGACGGACGTCCTTGCTGATAACGGAATTGCCGTTTGCGTCTGTGACGATGCAGCGGTACCAGTAGCCGTCGTGCCGCGCCTGAACGGTGAGGGAGTAGGACGCGTTTTTACCGGCCGCCGCACTGACGTTGACGAAGGCGGAGGCGGTGGGCGTAAGATACTGCCACTGGTAGGAGTAGGGCGCGGTCCCGCCGGAGACGGAAACGGTAAAGACTGCGGTTTTTCCGGCGGCAATGGTCACGGCCGAGGGCTGGGTGGCGATGGTCAGGGGAGAGTTCACGGTCAGGGTGACGATGGAGGAAGTGACGGACTGTCCGGCGGCATCCGTGACCGCGCAGCGGTACTGGAATCCGTTGTGGCGGTTTTCGACGGTGAGCTTGTAGGTCACGGTCCTGCCGGAATAGGCGGAGACATTGGTCCACGCGCCGGAGGCGGATTTGCGGTACTGCCACTGGTAGGAGTAAGGCGCGGTTCCGCCGGAAACGGTGACGGAGAAGAAGGTCGTATCTCCGGCCTGCACGTTCCTGTCCTGAGGCTGTTCGGTGATGATCAGGGAAGAGCTCACGGTCAGGGCGGCGACGGAGGAGGTGACGGACTGTCCGGCGGAGTCGGAGACAAGGCAGGAATACTGGTATCCGTTGTGACGCGCCTGGGCGGTGAGGGAATAGTCAGCGGTCTTTCCGGAGGCGGCGGAGACGTTGACCCAGGACCCGTTCGGACCGGTGCGGTACCGCCACTGGTAGCTGTAGGGAGGTGTGCCGCCGGAAGCGGTGACGGAGAAGGAGGCCGTCTGCCCCGCGCTCACGGTCACATTTATCGGCTGTGCGGTGATGGACAGGGGGGAACCCACGGTCAGGGTGGCGACGTAGGAGGTGACGGACTGTCCGGCCGTGTCGGTGACCTTGCAGCGGTACTGGTATCCGTTGTGCCGCGCCTGAGCGGTGAGGGTGTAAACCGGCGTCTTTCCGGAGGCGGCGGAGACGTTGGTCCATGAGCCGACCGAACTGGTCCGGTACTGCCACTGGTAGGAATAGGGGGGCGTGCCGCCGGAAGCGGAGACGGAGAACTCTGCCGTTGAGCCGATCACCGCGTTCTGATCCGTGGGCTGGGACGTGATGGTCAGAGAAGAGCTCACGGTCAGGGTCGCGATGTCGGAATTCACGGAGTTTCCGGCGGAGTCGGTGACAACGCAGGAATACTGGTATCCGTTGTGACGCGCCTGGGCGGTGAGGGAATAGGTATCCCTTCTGCCGGAGGCCGCGGAGACGTTGACCCAGGAGCCGTTCGGACCGGTGCGGTACTGCCACTGGTAGGAGTAGGGAGCCATGCCGCCGGAAGCGGTGACGGAGAAGGACGCCGTATTGCCGGCTGTGACATGCTGATCCTCGGGCTGGAGGTCGATCTTCAGGCTGTCGTCGCCGAGGATGACCAGCGGATAGCCGTCCCAGGTGCCCGCGGAGGCGTCGTAATGATCGCTGGAAATAAAGCTGTCCGCGTATTCCGCGTAGCAGGACACGGCAAAATCGGTGCCGGAGCGGTTGCCGAAAACACCGTCATTGGCATATTGATGTACGACGGGCGTTGAAGGTGCGTTCCCTTCAAAGATGACGGAGGTTATGTCATAGCATTCATCGAAGGCAGAATAGCCGATGGTACAGACACTGGCCGGAATAACCAGTTCTCCGGCAAACGTACATCCCAAGAACGCTTTGCTCTCGATAACCTGCAGGGTGGAGGGGAGGACCAGTCCGCCCGTCAGGCCGGTGCAGCGCGAGAACGCGGAGGCTTCTATAACCTGCAGGCCTTCCGGCAGATTCAGAGTCCCCGTGATATTGCTCCACGAAGCGGAACAGGCGTGTGAGCGGATGACCTTCACATCGCTGTGCAGGGAAAGTTCGCCGATCCTGCCGCAGGGGTACTGGACGAATTCGGAGTAGTCCTTCGTGTAAATGCATCCGTTCAGAGAGGTAAAATACGGATTCGAGGGAGCAACAATGTATTCCGTCACGTTGGGACACATGGCGAAGGCTTCCTTGCCTATGAAGCTGACGGAGTCCGGAATCCGGACCGATCCGCTGATAAGGCTGGAGCGGAAAGCACCCTGTCCGATCGAGGTCAGGGTAGAGGGAAGGTCACAGAGCGAATCAATGTGGTGATACTGGATCTGGGAGAAGGCATTATTGCCAATGGTTGTGACGCCTTCGCAGATTCGGAGCTGTTTGATTTCATCTAAATATGCGAGATAGGGCTGGTCATCCAAGCTGTAATCGTACATGGGACCAGAGCCGGTCAGCTCCATGAGACCGTCGTCGTAAAAGGTCCAGTACACATTGGCGCCGCACTGTCCCTCGGCGACAATGTTGCCGGCCGGGGCGGGCGGGGAAACGATGACCAGCGGATAGCCGTGCCAGGTACCCGCGTCGGCGTCATAGGCGCTGTCCGACGTGAAGCTGTCCGCGCAGTTCTCGTAGCAGTTCACTGTAAAGCCGTCCGCGCAGCCGTCGAAAACACTGTCTCCAAAATAGTCCGGGGCGTTTCCCGTGAAAAGGACGGAGGTCAGAGCCTGGCACTGGTAAAACGCATGTAATGGAACTGAATGCCAGTATTGACAAACTGGACATAGATGTCGTGGGTTCCGGTCAGACAAGAGTCCAACGTCAAGTCATAGTCAGCCCACGTCTTCGACTTCAAGAAAGCCGAAGTGGCAATCTTGCAGTTGTCGGCGAGCGAATCGACATAGACGACGATGCGTGACCGCGACTTCCCCGCGTAGGCACGTACAAGGAGATGGGAAGCCACGTTGCTGCCGAAACTGACATTCTTGAAGCAAAGATAGCCGTTGGTCAAAGCATTGCCCACGGTTTCCGGCGTCTGACCGTCGGTCTGTGTATCGGAGATTTGGGTAAACTGTATGTCATCAAATGCGGCTGCTCCAATCTCAGAGAAAGCATCCTTCTGGAAGACTCGGTTGATGTGGGCATTGAATGCGGCCGACACTGCCGTTGAACCACCGAAGGCATCATTGGAGACATCCTTGTTCTCATTGTTCTCAACACGCTTCAGCTGTTCATCCGTCTTGGTGAGCCAGGCTGACCATGACACGCCCTTTGAGTTGCGGTTCTGGAACGCATGGAAGGCATTCTTCTCCAGGAAGGCAAGCTCATCCTCATGTCGCAGGTCTTCGGCATACATACGGACATAACGCATCAGGATGCCCTTAAATCCGCAGAAGTCGCCGTTCACATTCTGACATACATTAATGATATGGTGCTGGTCGGTCAGATGACCGAACGAATATTCGTAAATCTTC